>JBPCWM010000096.1:0-14675 GCA_051009515.1 Rhizobiaceae bacterium
TGCACAATGAAAACCCAAAACCGTACAGATGGGTCAAATCCGCCGACGAAATCCTCGCTTCCGTCAAACGGTTCTGCCAGCGAACGCAGCAAACCCTATGCAGCGAATTTTAGATTCAGGTGACTAGAACCAGTCAAACAATATCCGACAAGGGAAAGAGCATTAGATAAATCTGACGAAACTAGGAAGAAATTGGAACGCAGCGGGTCACGAGTTCTTCTCACCGACCCCTACCAAGTGACTTAAACACGATGCTTCTTCAAACAATCCGCCATCGTTTGAAATGCGAAAATTCAGACCAATTTCCCTCTCGCTGCAACGGAAATCACTTCGACGATTTCGTCACCACGAACAGCCACCAATTGATCCACCATATTGACCGCAACGCAAACATGATTGGGAATGACCCGAACAATGTCACCAACTTCTGGCCTTGTGTTGCATCGCGAAAGATCCAGAAATCCATGCTCCTCCGCAAACTTGTGGATACGAGCATTCGGGTGCTCAATGATGCGTCCGTAACCGTCCATGCCGCCAGTATCTGAGGTCAACGTCTTGGATCCTGCATCCAGAATTCCACGATCTTCTGCGCCGCGACTGACGACGCTGGCAAATACCTGAAAAGCACAGTCCTCCACCGATGCAACTCCGGCCTCTATCATCATCAGGTCGTTGAATATACAGGTTCCAGCCCGGTGTTCAGTAGCCCCTTTCAGTCTATCTATATTGACCAGATTGGGGGTACCGCCGGTTGAGACGATCTCAGGTTGCATGTTCAATGAGGCGAGCGCGTTCGAAACCTCGTCGAAAAAGACTTGCGTCTGTGGCCATCCGTCGAGCGGGGGATAAAACAGAAGTCCCGAAAAATTCAGCATAGGATCATTCTGGATGATCTGTGCCAGAGCGAAAGTCTCCGCAGGTGTTTCGACGCCTGCTCTCTTTTGTCCGGTGTCACACTCAATGAGAACGTCCAGCGGACGTTCTGCTTGTCGCGCGGCTTCCGAATACAAAGCCAATGAAACCGGGTTATCAGCACATACTTTCAAGGCAACACGCTTCTGCAATGCTGCCAGTCGTCCAGATCGAGCAGCACCCAAAAGATTAGTCGCTATGATGATGTCGGCGATGCCAGCATCAACCATAACTTCAGCTTCCCCAATCTTTTGGCAAGTTATTCCGCTTGCACCGGCTGAAAGTTGCATATGTGCCAGTTTGGGGGATTTGTGCGTCTTGATATGAGGGCGGTTCGCTACGCTTGCTCGGTCGCAGATTTTCTGAACACGCGCGATGTTACGTTCCACAACATCCAGGTCGATCACGGGACAGGGTGTGCCAAAATTCTCTATTATCTTCGTTTTCAGTGTCGGCATTGGATCAACCATTTTCTCAAACCTCACGCAGGCATCAGCATCATTCAACTGGCAATCGGGACACCGTCGCGGTAGCTAATGATCAAATTTCAGAATATGCAACAGCAATCGTAGAGTTCGTCCTATGCTGGCGGCAGTGAGAATTTGAAACCCTGGTGGGTGCCAACCAGCGGACTATTGACCGTCCCGAGATCTTTGCATTGCTCGACGCAAGGCTCGTCCCGCTGCGTAAGCACGATCACTCTCACCAACAATTTGCCTTGTTTCAGCGGCAACACCAAGTACAACCCTGGTCACCTTTTCACGAGTATGAGGATCAGACGCGGCTTTTTGCTGGAAGTGGCGAGCGATCTTGTTTAGAAAAATTGACATTACTTTTGGCAAAGCCTCCGGGATGGGCAAGACTGGTTATTTTCGCAGCACGCGACCAATAATATTCAAACTGAATTCAAAAAGGTCAAAAAACAACGAACTTTGGACCCATTTTTGCATGATTAAAGAAAAATGAATAAGTTTTTATTGTGATTCGTCAAGGAGAACCGGAATGCAGAGAATTGGATCGATACCTTTTGATGTAAAAGGCGACCAAATCGCTTTGTTGTTTGTCACCTCCCAGACACGTGGGCGTTGGATTCTGCCGAAGGGTCTCGCCAAGGAAGGTGAATCCCATACTGAAACCTGTCAACGAGAGGGATTTGAAGAGGCGGGAATCACTGGGATCGTGATGGAAGATTTCCCTATCACTCTGCCTATTAGCAAGAAGAGTTCTGACGAAGGAAATGCCGTTCCCGTAACCTATTATCCAATGCTGGTTGAAGAGCAGAGCGATGACTGGCCGGAGGCCGATAAGCGGGAACGCCATTGGGCACTGCTGAACGATGCCGAAAAAGTCGTTCACCGTGAAGACTTGCTCGCACTGGTACGTCAATTTGAACGCTTGACCCCGTGGATCAAAAAATCTGCAGAACAGTGTAGATCATAGCCGCCAAAAGTGCTGATGCCGGCACGGTGATTACCCACGCAGCGGCAATCGACATAACGAATTTGCGCCGCACCAATCGACGCTTCTTGCGATTGGATGAACTGGCAAAAGCCGCCTCAGATGTGGAGTTCAACTTGTGACCAGATCGCAATTTCCTGCGATTTGGATTTTCCGAAAACTCGCGCAGAAATCCCACTCCAAACACCGCCCCCACCGCAATATGCGTAGAACTGACCGGTAGGCCAAGCCAAGTTGCAATCAGCACTGTGACGGCTGCAGACAAAGCGACACAATAGGCGCGGGGGGAGTTTAGTCGGGTAATTTTCTCACCCACTACCGCAATCAATTTTGGTCCAAACAGGCCAAGCCCCAGAGCGATGCCGAAAGCACCCACCACCATAACCCACAGGGGAATGGACACCTGGCTCGCGATTTCGCTTGTATCGCCAACCGTCGATACAATGGCTGCCAATGGTCCAACCGCGTTGGCAACGTCATTGGCGCCATGAGCAAACGATAACAATGCCGCGCCAATGATCAGCGGCAGATCAAACAAGCGGTATATGTCCTTCTTGCGGTTGCGCAAGCCGACAGTCTTTTTGGCGATATAAGGACGCGCAGCAAGATAGGCGGCGACAAAGCAAACACCGGCGAAAGCGAGGATCTCCAATACGGAAGGCTTCCAGATTTTCTTGAGGCCCTTCATTGCCATATAGCCGGCAAAGGCCGCGGCCATAAGTCCAATCAACATGGGCACCCAGCGGCGTGCTGCTTCCAGCTTGTCCTCAACTCGGAGCACGCGAACCTTGATAAAATAGAGAAGTGCAGCGGCAACACATGCGCCAAATACCGGCGAGATGACCCAGCTCGCGGCAATTTTTGACATGGTGCCCCAATTGACAAGCTCGACGCCAGCAGCGGCAATTCCCGCGCCCAACACGCCCCCAACAATCGAATGGGTGGTGGAAACCGGCGCGCTGAGTACCGTCGCCAAGTTGATCCAAAGGCCAGCGGCCAGCAAAGCGGCCAACATCAGGTAGCGAAATTGCTCAACAGTGACCTCTTCTCCAGGGGCAATAATGCCTTTCGACACAGTCTTCACTACATCGCCTCCAGCCAGCAATGCACCTGCACTTTCGCAAATTGCCGCTATTACGACGGCCCAGAAAACGGTAATCACCTTGCCGCCAACCGCGGGGCCCATGTTGTTTGCGACATCATTGGCACCGATATTGAGCGCCATGTAGCCGCCGATCACCGCTGCAATTGCAATCAGCAGCGTCTCTTCACCCAGTCCGGTGAATGCGTTGCCCGTATATATGGCGACTATTGCCAGGAAGAGGATGGAAAGCCCTACGGAAACAACAACGCCGCGCAGATCAAAGACCTGTGACTGACCAAAGCCAAATCGACGCAAATCATTGACGTACCTGTTTTCAGGTTTCTTCTTTGTATTGCTCAAAATTTCCACATCTCCATTGCTCACCTTGCAGCGAGCCGATACAGCCTAGATTGATGTTTTCGCGAACCAAATTGCTCATTTGAGTTACACACAACTTCAATCTTGCGAGTATTGCCAAATTTGTCGAAAAACGCTGTCGTTTTGGGCAAAATTGGATCGGAATCAATACCGTTCCAAGTTGCGCACAATTGGCGTGAGGGCGTGATTGCCAAGCTCACGAGTTGCGATTTTGTCTAATCACTAAAGGGCATCCGAGTCAGGTGACGTTGCGCAGGAACATTCGCAAATCCATCCCAACAGTTTCATCCTTCATCAGATACAAGGCGCTGTGAAGTCGGGTCTGATACCACTTTTCCTGATGAAAAACTCCACATCATTCCCTCTAAACAGTCCATGGTCGGTTATGAGAACTGTCGACCAGCCTTGGAACGAGCCTCCCAGAACATCCGTATGTAGTGTGTCACCAATCATGCAAATACGCTGGGGCAGCACATTGCCTTGCAAACGATGCGTGACGATGTCGAAGACAGATGGAAACGGCTTGCCGTAAAATTCAACCGGAATACCGAACAGGTCGGCGATTCGGTGACCAGAATATCCAGGTTCGGTTGAAAACCCAGTTTCTCGTGGTGCTATAACATCCGGATTCGCGATAATCAGCGGACGAGCTTTATTCGATAGAGATTGTTCCAACATCAATGCTTGTTGGGCGGTCCATCCCTTTGCGCTCAAGAAAAGGAAACCATCAACCCGGTCATAATCGCGCTTACTCGGGGGCAGCTTCACGCAAGGAAAACCGAGGTCTCCTTCAGAAAATTCATCACCGGCGATGACTCCCCATATCCCTGTAGAATGACGTGACACAGCAGCCTCTGCGGCCATGCGGCTTGTGACGATCTCCTCGTCTGCGAAGTCAAAGCCCAATCTGTCGAACTTTTGGCAGGCTTGTCGCAGCGACATACTGGCCGCGTTGGTGACCACAAAGAGCTGTTTTCCCAAATCACGCAAGGCAGCAACGGTTTGAACGGCGCCTTCGATCGGCTGCTCACCAACATTCAATACCCCAAACGCATCGAATACGAACACGTCGATGTCATCGACCAGCTCAAGCAGACCTTTCACCTGCGTTGATTGTGTGGGGAACTGCCCGGCCGGCAAACGATGGCGAATTTCCTCGTAGAAGTTAAACGCAGAGGTCGTGTCAAAGCCCTCATAGAACGGACCAAGCTGTTTAGATAATGGCACCGCGCACCTTTGCAGAAACCCATTCGCTTATGATCACGGTCACCAGAATGACCAGCAGGATCATCGACACCTGAGTCCAGGCCAATGTGTTGATCGAACCATTCAACTCCAGGCCAATGCCACCGGCACCGACCAGGCCAAGGATTGTTGATTCACGTATGTTGATATCCCAACGGAATACACCAACACCGGCAAAAGTGGGCAGCACCTGCGGCACGATACCATAGGCCATTTTCTGAGCGCCAGATGCCCCCGTGGCTTCAATTGCCTCAACCTGGGTGTGATCGATCTCCTCAATGCTTTCGTAAAGCAGTTTGGCACAGAAGCCGACCGATCGCAGACCAATCGCGATGGTTCCAGCCAACACGCCGGGCCCGAATATGAACACCAGCATCAGCGCCCAGATCAATGAGTTTACCGAGCGCGATGCAACAATGACAAACAGTGCAATAGTCCGAACTATGGGATGCGGAGTAGTATTGCGAGCTGCAGCAAAGGCCACCGGTACGGCGATAAACAGCGCAATAATCGTGCCCAATGTCGCAATGTTCAGAGTATCCCAGATTGGCCACCACAATTTTTCCATGTAGCTGAATTTCGGTGGCACCATACGTGAGCCTATATCAGCCGCCTGACGTGGCGCGTCCTGTACGAAGAACCAGATCGTCTTTTCCGAAATGCCCTGCCAAGCATAAGCTGTGATCGCCAGGGCGACGAGCCAGCCAAACCAGATGGCCCATTGTTTCTTGGTGGTGCGGCGCTTCCAGACAGAGCCGTTTGCCGTTTCTATCCGGGGCATTATTGCACATACTTTCTCAGGAAGCCTGACGTGTATTCCAGAACCATGACAATTCCGATGATAATCAGCAGAATGGCAGCGGCTGTATCGAATTCGTAACGCTCAAAGGCGGTGTTCAATGTCGCGCCAATGCCGCCGCCACCAACAATTCCGACCACTGCCGATTCGCGAAAATTGATGTCCAGTCGATAGACCGAAAGGCCGATCATGCGCGGCATGACCTGGGGTTGGATCGCGTAATTGATCCATTGAAACCAGTTTGCGCCCGTAGCCTTAATAGCTTCGGCCTGCGAAGCGTTCATGTTCTCGATATCTTCGGCCAATAGTTTTGCGTAAAATCCGATCGTGCCTATGGACAGCGCTACAAATCCCGCAAACGGACCAAATCCAAACAGTTTAACGGCAAATATCGCCAAAATGACTTCCGGGAATGTGCGTGATCCGCCAATGATTGCGCGATTCACCAGATAAACCCACTTGGGAGCAAGGTTGCGCGCTGCCCCCAGGCCGATGGGAATCGACAGGGCAATGCCTGCTATTGTGGAGATGATAGCCATCCAGATCGATTCAAAGATGCCATCCCACATGACGCCCAGATTGTCAGAAAAGTTGGGGGGAAAGAATGCTGCGAGAAACCTCTGGCCTCTCGGCAGGCCTTCCGCTGCACGCGCCCAATTGACATCCATTGTGCCAAAGGCCAGCGCGAGATAGATTGCAACACCAATCGCAATGCTCCACCGCAGCAGCGGGCTCTTGATAAACGGGGGCTTGCGCCAGCTTGTTGGGAAAGGCTGGTCACTGGTGCTCATTGAGCGGGCTCCAGACCTGCTTCGCTATCCTCATCCAGTTCTGCCTCATCGACCTTTTCAATGGTCGCTTCCCAGTCTTCTTCACCGTAAATCTCGGTCAAGACGTCTGGAGTAAGTCCGTCGGGCTTGCCGTCGTAAACGATCTCACCGAGTTTCAGCCCGACCACGCGTTGCGAGAACATCTGCGCTAGCAGGACATCATGAATATTGATGATCGCCGCAAGGCCGCGTTCTTCACAAAGTTCGTTTATGAGTCGCATGATCTGGCGCGAGGTCTTCGGGTCCAGACTTGCCGTCGGTTCGTCTATGAGCAACAGGTCTGGGTTCTGGATCAATGCCCGGCAAATGCCGACGCGCTGCCGCTGTCCGCCTGAAAGTTCGTCAGCCCGTTTGTCAGCCATGTGCATCAGCCCAACACGGTCCAGCAGGCGATAGGCCTCCTGTACATCCTTGGCCGGAAAGCGGCGGAAATAACTGGCCCAGAACCCAACATATCCCAGGCGCCCCGAGAGCACGTTTTCCATCACGGTCAGCCGTTCCACCAAGGCATATTCCTGAAAGATCATACCCATGCGGGCCCGGGCCTTCCGCAGTTTGGAAGACGACAGTCCTGTCAGTTCCAAATCACCGAGAAAGACCTTGCCACCAGTGGGTTCCACCAACCGGTTGACGCATCTGATAAGCGTTGACTTGCCGGCACCTGAGGGGCCAATCAAGGCAATGACCTGGCCGTCTGGAATCTCCAGATCCACGTCCTTGAGCGCTTCATCGCCGGTCTTGTAGCGCTTCTTCAATCCTTCCAATCGAAGCATGAAGCCTCCCCGCTGGTCGTATCTAATTGTGTGAAATATGTAATTAGTGGCACCGGGCAAGCTACCCCGCCTGGTGCCATTTCAGTGCCTACTACAAGTTATGAAGACACGTGTTTACTTGCAGTCATAGCTTACGCCATTGGCCTTATCGATCTGGCGAATTACTGCCCAGTCGAATTTATGGGTAATTCCAACAAAGCGATCAGCCTTCTTGAACTCTTTCTTGAAATTTTCGTCCCATTCGTAGGTCCAGAAAGCCTGTTTGACCTTTGCAACGAGATTAGGATGCAGGTTGTGGGCATGGCCATAACCGGTGGTCGGAAAGGTCTGCGACTTGTAGATTGTGCGCACTTGTCCTTCTTTTACCACACCACGTCGGATCATCCGCTGCAGGACCGAATTGGCGATTGCAGCAACTTCATAGTCACCATTGGCAACACCAAGAATGGAATTGTCGTGCTTGCCAGAGAAGGCTGGCTTGAAATCCGTTTCTGCGACCAGTCCAAATTCACCTTTCAGGATGGCTGATGGCGCCTTGAATCCGGAATTGGATGTTGGTGAGGTGAAGGCCATTGTCTTGCCCTTGATTTCGGCGGGCGACTGCATCTTGGAATCTGCGGGCACGATGATTTCCATCTCGTAACCAAACGATCCGTCATCATAAGCCATCATGCCAAAGGGCACAAAGCCGGCGCAGCTTACGGCAATCGGATTGGACCCGGTGTTGAAACCGGCCACATGCAATCGGCCAGAACGCATGGCTTCCAGCTGGGCAGCATTGGACTGCACCGGGAAGAACACAACGTCACGGCCAGTGACGTCTTTCATGTGACTGACGAAACCGTCCCAGATATTGGCATAAACAGCCGGATCTTCCACGGGTGTATAGGTGAAGATTATCGTGCTGGGGTCAACCCATTTGCTCTCGTCGATTGGCAAGTCTGCAACCTGATCGAGGTTTCGATCACAATAGGCCACGTCCAAAGTTCCGCGACTGCATTCTTCCTGGGCCTGAGCCGGTTGGAGCCAAACTATTGCCATGAGTGCAGCGATCAACAGCCCAAGTTTCAATTTGGTATTTTTCATGATTTTCCTCCTACTATAATCCACTGAGAGTACGCGTTTCCCACCCGATGGCAATCTGTTTGCCCAAATTCAGCGAATGTCAGTTTATTTCCCACAGGTGAAAATAACCGTTCCTGAATGCAACTCGGCATAGCCACTTTTGCATTCGATCGTCTCGAGTTCGTCACAATCTGTACGTCGCTTTGAGACAAAGCGTTGTTCTTGATACGGATTCTATTCCTTCAATAGCACCGGCCCCCGGTCTGCGAACTTCAGACCAACCTGTTTGCCCGCTTCAAGTGGTGCGTCAACATCGTTGCTGGTGACGAATAAGTCACCCTTGCTGGTTTGAACCGTTAATTCCAGATGATTGCCGACGTAAGTCACTCGAAGCACCTCGCCTGCAAGACTGTCAGCGGTGCCGGCATCAACGAGCGTCATGCGGTTTGGTCTGATGCCAAGCATTGCGGGGCCAACGCTGAGATCGCGCGCTGGCATTTCCAGCTGATAGCCGTCGAGGTCGACTCGCGCCTGCCCATTTGCGATCGAATTTACCTTACACTCCAGAATATTGGCTTCACCGATGAAGTCGGCGACAAAGCGATTGGCCGGAATGTCGTACAATTCACGCGGCGTCCCCTCTTGGGCGATGACCGCATTTTTCATCACCACGATACGATCTGAGACCGCCAGTGCTTCCTCCTGGTCGTGGGTCACATACACCACTGTCAATTGGAGCTTTTGCTGAATGTCCCTGATTTCCTCACGCACCTGACGGCGCAGTTTTGCGTCAAGATTGGAGAGAGGTTCGTCAAACAACAGCACCTGCGGCTCCAGCACCAGCGCGCGGGCCACGGCCACCCTTTGCTGCTGGCCACCAGACAATTCGCTGGGCAATCGACTTCCATAGCCGTCAAGACCCACCAGCTTGAGGCCTTCCGCCGCTCGCTCCAGGGCTTCCGACTTTCCAAATCCAGAGAATTTGAGGCCATAAGAGACGTTCTCAATTACCGTCATATGCGGAAACAACGCATACGACTGGAACACCATAGAAACATCACGGTCAGTTGCCGGAAGTGTGGTGACATCTTGGTCGCCGATCCGGATTTTGCCTTCTGTAGGCATCTCCAGACCCGCGATCATGCGCAGGGTAGTCGTCTTCCCACAGCCTGAGGGGCCAAGCAAAGTCACCAGTGTCCCAGCTTCGACCGTTAGCGAAACAGCGTCGACAGCGCGGACACCCGTCGAGGGCGCGCCATAGACCTTGGAGACATTTTCAAATGAAACCGATGCGGCGTTGTTGTTTTTGTTGAACATGGGATCCGTCTTCAGTTTCTTAAGGTTGTATGGGATTGCCGTCGCCCGATATTGGTTCGACCAACGACGAGCTGGAGCAGACCTACCGCGGCCAGCATGACGAATATCAGGGTGGTGGAATAGGCAATCGCCAAACCGTAGTCGTTGTTTTCAACCCGCCCAATAATGTAGCTGGTGGCCATATTGTATTCGGCGCTGACCAGAAAGATCACGGCGGAGATCGCCGTCATAGCGCGGACAAATGAATAGACCAGCGCGGCCAAGATCGCCGGTTTGAGCAAAGGCAGGATAACAAGGCGGAAGGTGTGCCAGGAATTTGCGCCAAGCGTCAGTGAGGACTCATCCAGGCTCTTGTCTAATTGGGACATGGAAGCAATGCCGGCACGAACACCGACCGGCATGTTGCGGAATATGAAGCTCACCACGAGGATGACGCCAGTACCGGTAATTTCAATCGGTGGCACATTGAATGCCAGAATATAGCTGACCCCGATTACCGTTCCGGGAATGGCAAAACTCAACATGGTGCCGAACTCAAAAGCGTTTTTCCCTACGAAATTCTGACGCGTCAGAAGATAGGCCGTCACCAATCCGACCGCCGCCGTCAGCGGCGCCGCAATTGCCGCAATCTCCAGGGTGGTCCAGAACGAATCCCAAGCGGAGCCACTCCAGTGAAGCCCGTGCTCATTATAACCGACAGCAAACGCGGTGATATAGTGTTTGAAAGTCAGGTCGTTGCGAACCCCCCATAGCTCCACAAATGAACCGTAGATGATCATTGTGTAAATGGTGATGGTGAACAGGGTCCATATGGTCGCAATGGCAAATACCGGATAGGCAAATCCACTGGGCAAATTGGGATGAACGCCTGAATCGCCCTTGCCAGTCATCGTAGTGTAGCTCTTCTTGCCAAGCCAGAACCGCTGTGCCCAAAAGGCGGCCAGCGTGAACCCAAGCAAGACCAAAGCAAGCACTGCGGCACGCCCCTGATCATATTGAGCACCGACAATAGCAAAGAAAATTTCAGTCGAAAGCACATCGAAATTGCCGCCCAGAACCAGAGGGTTTCCGAAATCAGCCATGCTTTCGATGAAGCCAAGCAGGAAAGCGTTGGCTATGCCAGGACGCATCAGGGGCAGAGAAACGGTTTTGAAGGTCTGCCAACGGTCCGCCCTAAGCGTTTGAGCGGCTTCTTCCATTGATGGGCTGACGCCTTCAACGACGCCGATCAACACCAGAAAAGCTATTGGCGTAAAGGCCAGAACCTGGGCAATGAGAATGCCGGGCATACCATAGACCCAGCGGGTTGGGGCAATGCCAAACAGGTCAGCAATGAAGGTCGTAACCGTTCCTGAAAGGCCAAACAGAAGAATAATGGCCAGACCAATCACAAAAGGCGGCGTGATTACCGGCAACACCGTGAGCGCCCGCAATGCGCGTTTGAATCGAAAACTGGTGCGCGTCACAACCAGCGCAAAAGCCAAGCCCAAAGCCGTCGTCAGAAATCCGACAGTGATGGCAAGAAACAGCGAGTTCCAAGCCGCACCGCAACGTGCCCCCTGCAAGCAACCCAGCCCCCAGAGTCGGCGGTCTGTGAACTTGTCAAAAAACACAGACACAGAGTAGGCATTTTCCTCGGTGATGAATGCCGAGGTTAGCATGTTGAAAATGGGATAGAAGACAAAGGCCGCAACGATTGTAACGACAAATCCAATTGACCCGACGACAAAGATATCACCGCCGACTGCGCCGCGCGCTGCAATGCCTTGCGTCAGAATAAACAGGAAAGCACTCGCAACCAGCATTGCGCCTGTCCCCATGCCAAACTGACGGTCGCCTAACGGCCCAAACACGGTCTGAAGCCACTCAAAATTCCATCCACGAATGCCTATGAAGAAGCCCTGAGCGATCAGCCAACCAAAGCCAAGCGCCCCGCAGATAATCAAAATTTTACCGTGAGACGGGTCTGAACGAGGTCGGGACAGGGCCAGCAACGGCCCGATCAGAAACGGCAAAAGTCCCAGCAACCAAAGCTTCTTGCCAGCCAAGGCTAGGAAGATCGCAGGTGAATAATCGTCGTCGAACGGGTAGCCGTCAAACAGCCATCCAGACGTAAAGATACCATCTTCCACCCCATACCAAGGCAGAAGAAAAAAGCCTGCCCACCCCACTGCGAGCCAAAGTATCAAAGTGGGGTGGGCAGATGTTGTGGGGGAATCAGGATTCACTGCCGTTTACAAAACTTATTGTGGCAGCGTGGAAACCTCGTCATCCCATTTTTTCAGCAAACGCTTGCGCTCGGCGCTTGAGCCGTACTTTTTGAAGTCGTAGTCAATCAGCTTGATTGAAGACAGGTCCGGCGCCGATGGCGATGTCTTGGCACCTTTGTTTGACGGTACCTGATAGGCCTTCACGTCCAGGGCGCGTGATTGCGCCTCGGCTGTCAGTGCCCAGTCGTAAAACTTCTTGGCCTCGTCCAGATTGCGGGCACCCGCGACAATCGACATGGAGCCGATTTCATAGCCGGTACCTTCACAAGGAGCGACAACCTTCACCGGGAACCCAGAAACTGCCTGTTTCACCGCGTCATGCATGAACACGATACCGATGGTGTTTTCTCCACGGCCCGCCGCTTTAATTGGTGCGGAACCAGACTTGGTGTACTGGTTGATGTTCTTGTGCAGGGCCTTCATGAAGTTGAAGCCCTCTTCCTCGCCGAAGAGCTGAACCATCGTGGCCAGCGTTGTATAGGCCGTACCACTTGAATTCGGGTTCGCCATCTGCACGAAGCCTTTATATTCAGGCTTGGTCAGATCCTTCCAGCATTTCGGCTCTGGCAGGTTGTTGGCTTTCAGCAAGTCGGTATTGTAGCCATAGCCCAGAGCACCAGAATAGATGCCGATTGTCTTGTTGCCAGCTGATTCAGCTTGAGAGATCGCCCAATCGTTCAGTTCACCGCGCATCGGGGATTCGTAAGGCTCTGTGAGACCCTCTTCAGCAGCCTGTAGATGTGGATCACCGGTACCACCCCACCAGATATCGCCCTTTGGATTGGACGATTCCGCTTTGATCTGAGCAAAGGTTTCACCAGAACTTTTGCGAGTCATGTTGACGTCGATACCAGTTGCTTCCTCAAAGCCGCGCGCCATGGACTGGCACCAGTCTTCCTGTGCACTGCAGTAAAATGTGAGTTTTGCGGCCTGTGCCATGGACGTTGAAACCATCAGCGCTGCTGCGGTTGCCAATAGTGGTTTGTAGATACGTCTCATGCGTGTTCCTCCCGGGGGATCAGCCCCCATGACAATTTTGTGACATTTTTATGACACGTTAAAAATCGCTTTGAGTCAATTGCCACTCCGTCGCCTTGGGGACGGTTGTCGTTGGGTCGTTGCAAGGGCCAAGGATGATGAATGCTGAATATCGAAATCGGCAAAGTCGTCAGGACCGCGACTATCTGTCGGGCTTTCTTCAAAATGCCGACGGGCTTCAGGCACTGATCAAGCCACGACTTCAGCCCAGCTACAGTTCGTGTATCAAGCCTGGTACTTCACCAGACTTTCTCTGAACAACTCCAGGAACTCGGTCGTGATCAGAGAGGGCCGCTTTTGGATAGGTTGCAGCAGGGTCAAGCGGTGTGGGACGGACGGCACGAACGGACGAAACTCCAAACCGCTGTCAACATAGCGCGCTGCGTCCAGTTCGCTGATAATCGATACGCCCATGCCAAGCATGACGAACTCGCAGGCTGAGGTAAACTGGCGAACCTCAATTTTGGAATTCATCTCGACGTTGCGTGTGCTGAAGACTTCATTCAGCTCACGAAAGAACGGGCTGTTGCGACGAGAATGGATGATCTGTTCGTTCTTCAAGTCAGAAACCTGAATCTTCAGCTTTCGTGAGAAAGGGTGCCTCTTTGGAAAAATGCAGACAGTTCGAATAGCAATGGATTCACTGGCAACTGCCGGATGTCCCTCGAATCCATCGGTGATTCCCAGGTCATATTGCTCGGCCAGGATCCACTCCAAAATACGTTCTGGACGATCCGGTTCAACCGTTACTGTTATGGCCGGTCTGTCTTCGATGAAGTTTGCCAGAACCGTCGGCAAGTGGCTTGTGGCAAATCCAGGCAAACAGGCAATTTTCAGATGACCAGCCTTCCGAGCTGTGAGGTTCTCGCTGAGTTCGGATATGTGATCCATTTGCGCCAATAGTCGCTCGATCTCGGGAATGAGAAAGCGGACTTCCTGCGTGGGCGCCAAAACATTTTTGCGCCGCTGAAAAAGTTTGAAGCCCAGTTGATCTGACAGGTCAGTCAAAAGGCGGCTTACCGCTGGCTGAGAAATCCCCAGTTCGTCTGCAGCGCGTGTAATCGATCCCACTTCGGCCACCGTATTTAGTGCTTCCAGCTGTCTCATCCTAAGGCGCATTTTAGGTCTCTGATCGTTTTTGATCGACTGTCAGTCGAAATAACATCATGTTATAAAAATACAAGACAAATTCGTTGCGCGTTATGTCATGCCGCTGTAGCATTTTCACTTCATTGAATCGAAATCAACATTCTCAACCGCATTTTGGCGGTGACATCTGGGAGGAATACAGAATGAAAAAACTACTGATGGGACTTTTAACCGGCACCATGATGATGTCGTCCGGGATAGCGTTGGCGGAAACCGAAGTTCAATTTTGGCACGCTTTTACAGGCCGGCTTGGTGAATTGGTAGCCGAACAGGTGAAAACCTTCAACGGTTCCCAAAGCGACTACAAAATTGTGGCTTCTCACAAGGGTAACTATTCCGAAACGCTCAATGCCGGCA
>JBPCWM010000097.1:0-17484 GCA_051009515.1 Rhizobiaceae bacterium
CCCTAAAGCCCTGTTCACTGAGATATCGGGACAGCAAGTCGCGGATTCGGCTGTCATCGTCGATTACCAGAATATGGGCGGCATCATCGTCAGGGTTTCTGGTCGCCTCGGCACTGATTTCAGACACTGACTACATTCCTTGGGGACTTTTGCATGAAGATATACCCTTCCTTGCCAAACGGTCATGTGAACCATGGCACTGCACTATTTCAGCGCGACTTTTCCATCAGGCCTTCCACCAAATCCCTTTCTTCCGGTTCGATCATTCCAAACAGAAACTCCTTGATAGTCTCACGGTCCTTGTTCTTGATCGATTCGATGGCACCCTTGATTCTGCGGGACTGCATATGGGTCAATTCAATGGACAGATTGCGACCTTTTTGAGTTGGATACAACAGGCGTTGGCGACGGTCCTCCGGTCCGGCAACCTGCACAAGGTGGCCGCTTTCGATCAATTGCCGCAAAACGGGACCCAAACTCTGTTTCGTGATCCGCAAAATATCCAGCAATTCGGCAACCACCATGCCCGGACGACGATTCACAAAATGCAGAACCCGATGATGGGCCCTGCCAAAACCGTAATCCTCCAGAACATCATCCGCATCTGCAATGAAATCCCGATAGGCAAAGAAGAACAGTTCCACCAATGGGAAATCGAGCCCGTCTTCCGGAAGTGGAGGATCCATCACAGGCGGTGAAGAATCGACATCCATTTTGTGGTTTTTGGTGCCAGACATGAGAGGAAATACTATCCAGAAGTCGCATTTAGGTCAGGACAGTTGACATAACACAGTCGCCGTACATAGTAACCCGGATTTTTGATATGGCCGGACTGAACCGGTGACAACTGCAAAAGAGGTATCCCATGGCAGGCGTTCCATTTGACCAACTGGATGGTGACATCTGGTATAACGGCGACTTTGTCGAGTGGGGCAACGCTCAAGTCCATGTGCTGACACACGGGTTGCATTATGCCAGTGCGGTGTTTGAAGGTGAACGCGCCTATGGTGGTGAGATATTCAAACTCACGGAACATACCGAGCGGCTCCACAAATCAGCGGAATATCTTGGATTTGAAATTCCATGGACCGTGCAGGAGATTGATGATGCCTGCAACGCAACGCTGAAGCGTCAAGGCCTGAGCAATGCATATATACGCCCAATTGCCTGGCGAGGCAGCGAAATGATGGGGGTTTCGGCCCAAGCCAACAAGATCAACCTGGCTATCGCGGTCTGGGACTGGCCGTCCTACTTTGATCCTTCGGAAAAGATGAAGGGGATCAGGCTCGATATTGCAGACTGGAAACGCCCCGATCCAGCCACCATTCCCTGCAAGTCAAAAGCTGCAGGCCTCTACATGATCTGCACCCTGTCCAAACATGCGGCTGAAGCCAAAGGCTATGCAGATGCTCTGATGTTCGACTATCGCGGTCGCGTAGCAGAATGCACCGGAGCAAACATCTTCTTTACCCAAGGCAATGTCATACATACGCCTATACCCGATTGTTTCCTTGACGGAATAACCCGCCAAACGGTTATTGAACTGGCCAAAAAGCGTCAGTTTGAGGTCATTGAGCGGGTCATCATGCCGGAAGAGATGGCTGATTTTGAAGAGTGTTTCATCACCGGGTCAGCCGCCGAGGTAACACCGGTCTCAGAAATTGGTCCCTACAATTTCCAACCAGGTTCAATAAGCCAGTCTATGATTGAGGACTATGAAAAGGCGGTTACACCGGGCTCCTGAAGACTGTGGCAAACAAACTCACTGATGTAGAATAAAGTCTGTGCGCCAGCTGAATGGCAAACTATACTTCCAACCGCCACCATTGACCTTGTGTGGATGGAATTGCGTGGGAAGGCCGCTGACGGAGTTTGACTTAACCTATAGTAAACCGCTTTAGTAGTGGCGTTCACACCAAGTGAACTTCTATTGCGGAGGAAAAACCTTGGAAGCCTTACTACCAATAATCATTCAAATCGTGGCCGGGGCCATGGGTGGCGGCGGTATCGCGTCGGTACTGAAAAACGCGGATATGGGGCAGATTGGAAATCTGATCGCGGGGGCGATTGGCGGCCTAGGCGGCGGATCCATTCTCGGCATGCTTGGAGGCGCTGGAGCAGGAGCTGCAGTTGGAGATGCTGCTGGTGGAGGCATGCTGGGCAGCCTTATCGGATCCGCAGTAGGCGGAGGTGCGGGAGGTGCAATCCTGACCGCAGTTGCTGGGTTGATAGTCAACAAAATGAAGAGCTGAACAGCCCGACAGACACTTGCATTGGGGCGGTTTGTGAACCGCCCTTTTTTTCTGTTAAATTGCTCGTGTATTCAACAATGAGGAAACCAGCTTGGCCAATCTGCAAATCGGCATCATTCCTGTCACCGCATTTCAACAAAACTGCACCCTGATGTGGGATGAGGTCAGCAAGGAGGGAGTCGTGATTGACCCTGGCGGCGATGTGGATCGCATTGATTCAGCGCTCGCAGAAGCCGGCATCAAGGTGAAGGAAATTTGGCTCACCCATGGACATATCGACCATGCTGCCGGAGCAATGGAATTTAAAGACAAGCTGGGGGTCGAGATTGTCGGACCACACCGGGATGACCTTCCGCTTTTGAGCGGCCTTGAGGAACAGGCAAAAATGTTCGGGCTGGAAGGTACTGTGCGCAATTGTCTGCCTGATCGTTGGTTGGAAGAAGGGGAAACGCTCTCAATTGGCGGGCATTACTTTGATGTGCTGCACTGCCCGGGACACGCGCCAGGCCACGTTGTATTTTACAACAAAGCTGCAAATTTTGCTCATGTTGGTGATGTTCTGTTTGCTGGTTCGATTGGACGCACTGACCTGCCAGGTGGCGATCACGCGACTCTGATCCACTCGATCAAGAGCAAGCTCATGCTTTGGCCGGATGAGGTGCAGTTCATTTGCGGCCATGGGCCGTCCAGTTCAATCGGCAAGGAACGCGCCAGCAATCCGTTCCTCAAATGAAACTGCCCTGCCGATTCGTATCGACAGGGCAGCAACATGCTAAATTTCTTAAACAGACGTCAGGCCAGTCCGGATTACCGGGCGGTGTAGCTGTCAATCTCGGTCTTCAGCATTGAATACTCACGGCAACCGGTTCCGCAGCGTTTTTCAATTTCAGCCAACTGTTCACGAGCTTTGTCAACCTGGCCAAGTTGCAGGAACGCCTCACCCATATACTCCATAACCAATGTGTAGTCCGGGTCTTCTTTCAGAGCAGCGGTGTAATAGGTCAACCCCTGCTCGATACGGCCCAATTTGCGATTGGAATATCCCAGATAGTTGAGAATGCGCGGATCATTGGGGTTGTTTGCCAGTTTCAGAACATTAATCGCTTCCTCGTATCTGCCATGATAGGCCAGATCCCGTGCCGCGTCGTAGATATTGTCGTCGTCCAACTGGCTGGATTTTTTGGCGCGAATGCACTTTTTGGTTTTTCTGTCGAAAACCTTTCCGTTTGAACATGTTACAGTTGGATTTCTTGTGTTGTTGTCATCACCAGCGGCAAACACGGGTGCTGCAAAAGAAACAGTTCCAAGAACCAAAGACAGTGATACAAATGATTTTAACGAATGAGCCAACATGAAATATCTCCAAATTTCGCCTTGCGTGGTGTGATTATAAAGTAGTTACGCGGCAAGCGCCTGTCAGGTTTCATAATAATGGGCAATTCTGGCCAAGTCATGCAAGATCGCACAAACTTGGCCCTGGTAACGCGAATGTGCTTGCACTGACGTGAGGCAGTTATTAGCGATGGTGTTGCAATCTCACCGTCTGAAAGACTCGTTCCATGTCACGCAGCGTTGCCAATATGTTGCTGCTGCTTGCCGGTCTTGTATGGGGACTGGGCTTCATAGCGCAAGAAACGGCAATGGAGGATGTTGGTCCGTTCATTTTCATGACATTGCGTTTTGGAATTGCCGCATTAGCGGTTTTCCCCATGGCCTATGTGGAACATCGCAAGATGGGTGGACTGTCCAGCCCTGTTGCCGCGCTGACCAGCGAAAACTGGATTGCAATCGTCAGCGTTGGTGTCATGTTCTTTCTGACAATGGTTTTTCAACAGATTGGTTTGCTTGGCACAACTGTGACCAACGCAGGGGTTTTGACCGGGCTTTATGTCGTGCTCACACCTCTTATTGCCTTCTTTGTCCTGGGCCACAAACAACCAAACATCGTATGGCCCGCCGCCTTGCTCGCATTTGGTGGAATTTGGTTACTGGGGGGTGGTGCACTTGACGGGTTGAATTGGGGAGACTGGCTGATACTGTGCAGCGCTGTTTTTGCCGCGCTGCACGTATTGACCATGGGGCATGCCGTAAAAGGTGTGCGCAGACCTGCCACCGTGGCAACGGCTCAATTTGCGGTGTCAGCACTGTTGTCTGCCATCGGTTTCGGACTTGCCAGACTGTTCCAGTGGAACATTGAGCCACCAGTGTCACTCACGGCTCTGACAGAAGCAGCGCCGGAAATCCTGTTCGCGGCCTTGTTTGCGGGCGCTTTTGCGTTTTTCCTCATGGCGCTATGTTAACAATACACTCGAGCAGCAGATGCTGCGATCTTGATGTCTTCAGAGGCGCTGTTTGCTGCAGCGGCAGGAGCCATTATTCTAGGTGAGCGTTTAGACATCCTGGGATATACCGGGGGGCTTATGTTATTTGCTGCAATCGTGATTACAAGCTCTGCAGCAGGCAAGTTTGACGACGCCGGACGCTGAACGCCCCCTATTCAAAATGCTGAACCGCTCGTTCTGCAATCTCTTTACCCCATTCCTGAACAAAGTGCCCTGCTTCCTCGATGACCATTGGCTCAGGGCATCCTTTGATTATGCTACGCATGGCTTGCATCACTGGTGTCCCCAGCACGGGATCCGCAGCACCAATGGCCATGAATGTTTTACCATGCCAGTGATTGCTCCAGAATTGGCGTGCCTGCAAGCTGGTTTCCACCCCTTCCATATCCGGTTCCACCATGACCATGGCAGGAAAACGTCGGGCTCCGGCCTTGAAGGTCACATCGGGAAACGGGGCGTTGTAGGCCGCAATCTCAGCTTCACTCAAAATTGGTGTGGAGCGCTTCATAACACCACCGATATTGAAATCGGGATTGGCCGCAACATAAGCACGCCAGTCCAAAAATGCCTGACTGGGTGGCTTGCCCATGGCAAGGACCGTGTTCATGATCAACAAGCCATCGAATCGTTCGGGCATATCATGGGGCAGTGTCAGGCCCAGCAATCCTCCCCAGTCCTGTACAACCAGCGTGATGTTTTTTAGGTCCAACTGCGCAATGAGGGCCAGCATCATGGATCGGTGAAATTGGAATCCATAGACGGCGTCCTCAACCGGCTTGTCAGAACGTCCAAAGCCCAACCAGTCAGGAGCGATGACCCGCGCACCACTTTCCACAAAGACCGGAATCATTTTGCGGTAAAGGTACGACCAGGTCGGTTGCCCGTGGAGGCAAAGGTAGATGCGCTCTGCATCTTTTGGGCCTTCATCGATGTAATGAACCCGCAGACCGTCATAGCCATCAAGATCGCTCATGTAATTTGGTACAAATGGCCAATCAGGAAGATTTTCAAACCGCTCTTCCGGTGTGCGTAAACATGATTTGTCGACCATCTTCAGTCCCCCGTGGCTGGCTGAACCAGTGGCTTTACCCCAACTGGTCAGTCGGTCCGGCAAACATCAAAACTCAATTGACTGTTCACATCAAGCGTTCGCCATCCGGGACTGGATGGTCGATGGATGCCAGAACAATGGCGCCCTGTTCATCGGCAAAGCCCAACGTGAGCACTTCCGACATGAATGGACCGATTTGACGGGGAGGAAAATTGGTGACAGCCATTACCTGCCGACCAATCAATTGATCAGGCGAATAATGGACGGTGATCTGTGCAGACGACTTCTTCTCGCCAATGTCAGGTCCGAAATCTATCACCATTTTTATGGCCGGTTTGCGTGCCTCTGGAAATGGCTCGGCTTTGATCACCGTACCGGCACGAATTTCTACATTGAGGAAATCGTCAAAGCTGATCTGATTGGTCATGGCTTTTTGGCAAGTTCAATTGATCTTTGGGTCGCAGCCTGCACGGCTTCTCGCAGTAGGCCTGGGAAACCGTCTCCGGCCATCAAAACTTCAAGTGCTGCCTGTGTTGTTCCGTTGGGAGAGGTGACGTTCTTTCGAAGTTCGGCTGGAGGCAAATCCGATTGGCGCATCAATTCTCCCGCACCACTAACTGTGGCTTCGGCTAATCTGGCTGCAAGACCGTCAGGCAATCCTGCAGCCACTCCGGCCGCAGCCAGCGTCTCTGCCAGATGAAAAACATAAGCAGGTCCGCTACCTGAAACTCCGGTTACCGCATCCATGAGCCTTTCATCTTCGACCCATTCAACCGACCCCACCGCCGACAGAACGTCGGAAACCATATTGCGCTGCTCGTCGCTCACCCGTTCGTTGGATACACAGACCGTGATGCCACGCCGAACCATGGCAGGCGTGTTGGGCATGGCCCGGATGATCCGCGGATGCACATTGGAAAACGGGGCGGATAACTGGGCAATCGTCGTACCGGCAGCCACAGAAAGAAGGGCATTTTCGCCATCCACCAAGCCTGACAGACCGGGCAGCACAGCTGCCATTAACTGGGGCTTGACCGCAACTACAATCAGTTCCGGTCGCTTGGCATCATGCGGCTGTTCTACATGCCGCACGCCCGCTTCAGACATTAGATTGACCATCTGCTCGCTGGGTTTCGGGTCAACAACCGTGATGTTTTGGGCTGTGTGGTTCGAAGCAAGCCATCCAGCCAGCATGGCACCTCCCATATTACCAGCCCCTATCAAGCATAAGGTCGGCGAGACGCGCGATGGGGAGGACATCGCCTAAGCCTCGCCAACCGTGTCGAACAGCACGCTGTCCAACGCTTCCGTCGCAGACTTCCCAGCCCACACGACGAATTGGAATGCTTGATAATAACGTTCACATGAAGACAGGGCGGCCTGCAGCAGACACTCCACCTGTGCATCATTAACCTCAGCTCCACCCGACAGCGGCATGGCCTGCCGGAACAAGACAGACCCGTCAGAGGGCCAGAGTTCAAAATGGCCGAACAGCATTTGCTCATTGATACGGGAAAGAAGGGTCATGGTTTCGGCCACGCGTTTTCCGGGTACGCGCATGTCAAAACCACAAGCAATATGCAGCGCTTCAAAATCTTCCATCCAGGAAAAAGACACACTGTAATCCGTCCAGATTCCCTGAACCAGAATTGCAATCTCGTCTTCAGCAGATCGCTCAAACGACCATTTATTGAAATCGGCGACCTGTTCGATCGTATCGACCGGATGGCTTGCCCTTTCCATAAATGCTTCACTAATGCCCATTGTGAGCTCAACTTTCCAAAACTGTTTTCTTGACGACGCGATCAGATCATGTGCAGCCCCGCTCTGTCTGGCGGAACCCGCATGATACGGCGCGTTGCCCCGAATCATTTCATGTCTTCACATTAGTACGAGTTGCGGCGCAGCGAAGCCCCGCAACCATGGTGATGCACAGAATCACCGGGCTGCGTGTTGAATCAGGATTTGGAATATGACCAGCAAGAGATTCAAAAGAATCAGAATTTTAAAACTTATCCACGGCCAAATATTTTCTTGGGATAAATTCCGCCACGGGGCTTATTTCTTTGCTGCGGGCTTTTTTGCAGCCGGTTTTCGGGCTGGCACCTTTTTGACGGCAGGTTTGCTCATGGCTTCAACTGCGGCCTTCAAAGCTTCGACTTCCTTGCGCAAGGCTTCATTTTCCATGCGTGCATTGGACGCCATTTCCTTAACTGCCTCAAATTCATCGCGTTGCACGAGATCCATTTGCGTTAGGAAACGCTCAGCCTGACTGCGGAAAGCGGTTTCCACCTCGCGCCGCGCACCCTGCGCCACGCCTGCGGCGTCTGTCATCAGTTTAGCAAACTCGTCAAACAGTCGGTTTGGGCCTTGATCGCCGTGGTTCATGAACTTGCTCCAGCATCATTGTTGCATAACTTACCTAGGACGTGATCAGCGCGACTTCAACTGGTATCCATCTGTAACTTGATGCGGGGCCCAATAAAGGGCAAAGAGGCGTTGATCCCAAGAACCGGATACGGTCCATGCATCCCATAGCTCCATTCTCTTCAGCCTTGTCATTTCCAGCAATCGATCCAGTTTTGATCCAGATTGGTCCTATTTCTGTCCACTGGTACGGTATGGCTTATGTTGTCGGCATTTTGTTGGGCTGGATGTTTGCCAAACGCGTGGTCAGCAATGCAGCACTGTGGCCAGCCACGGGTTCACCCATCAGACCCATAGATCTCGACGATTTTTTGACCTGGGCAGTGATCGGTATCGTGGCAGGCGGGCGGCTTGGCTATGTTTTGTTCTACAATCCGGGTTATTACCTTTCGAATCCATTGGAAATTCCTGCCATCTGGGATGGAGGAATGAGCTTTCATGGTGGGGCTATTGGATCGATTATTGCCATGGTACTATTTGCACGGTCCCGCAATTTTTCCCCGTTCTCCATGTTGGATGTCATCGCTGCAGCCTCGTGTTTTGGTATATTCTTTGTCCGCATTGCCAATTTCATAAATTCCGAATTGTGGGGCCGCACAACAGATGTCCCATGGGCCGTAGTATTTCCCAACGGAGGGCCCCTGCCCCGCCATCCAAGCCAACTCTATGAAGCCGGGTTGGAAGGCTTCGTCCTGTTTTGCGTTCTGGCCGTCCTGATCTTCAAATTTGGCAAACTGAAAACACCGGGTTTTGTTGGTGGTGTCTGGGTTGTCGGATACGGCGTTTCGCGCATCATTGTTGAATTTTTCCGCCAGCCGGATGCCCATATCGGCTATTTGGCAGGAGGGTGGCTCACAATGGGCATGGTGCTATCACTACCGATGCTCGTCATTGGCTTGTGGGCGATGATGTCTTCAAAAAATCGCACGCCGTGGCACAATCACTCTCAGGATGATGCCGACAAACAGACAACATGACCCCACTTGAGCGCGATCTGCGACACCGCATTGCCCTTGAAGGCCCCCTCGGCCTTTCAGACTATATGACGCTTTGCCTGACGCACCCGGAACATGGCTATTATACCACCGGACACCCGGTCGGAGGGCGTGCATCTGCAGAGCGCAGCGGAGGAGACTTCATTACCGCACCGGAGGTCAGCCAGATTTTTGGAGAACTGATCGGCATCTGGTGCATAGAGATGTGGCAGGCGCTTGGCTCACCGGCGGCTATAAATCTGGTGGAACTTGGCCCCGGTCGCGGCACATTGATGAAAGACCTGTTGCGGGCTGCAAGATCGATCCCGGAATTTGACAGATCTGCCCATGTTCACTTGGTCGAAATAAGCCCCAGCCTTAGCGAACAGCAAAGTCTAACCCTTTCTGCAACCAAATCCATATCGTGGATTCGCGACCTCGACGATCTTCCAAAGCGGCCAACTCTGATCATCGCCAATGAGTTCCTGGATGCCCTGCCTTTCCGACAATGGTATAAACATGAAGGGCAGTGGCTGGAACGGGCCGTCGGCTTGATGAACGATGCATTGACACTGGTCCTGCGCCCTGGCGGACTGGACCCCGCCTTATTGCCAAAAGATCACGCTGAGCGACCCGACGGCACCCTGTTTGAGACAGCGCCCGCACGCGAAGCCTTCATTTCTCGCGCAGCAGAATGGATATCGCTCAATTCCGGAGCCGCGCTCTTCATCGACTATGGCCATCTTGAAACCGGCTATGGTGATACATTTCAAGCTGTGCGCAACCACGCCTATGCAAGTCCGCTGCACGATCCGGGGCTTGCAGATTTAACGAGCCATGTTGATTTTGAACCACTTGTCGCAACGGCCAAGGCTGAAGGCTGTGTGGTTCCGCGACCTGTCTCTCAAGGCGAATTCCTGATCCAACTGGGTTTGCTGGAAAGGGCTGGAGCTTTGGGCGCTGACAAATCTGCCCATATTCAAAACGAATTGCACAAGGCGGTTCAACGCCTTGCTGCAGGCGATCAAATGGGGGATTTGTTCAAGGTTATGGCCATTGGCGCGCCCGATAGTCTGTCAGAGCGATTTGCCGGTTTTTGACTTTAGGTGAATAAGGTTTTGCAGCCCGTAAAATCTGCGATACGGTGACGCAAATTCACTTTTGCAAGCTGTGGCAATGAACCGTCTATCACCCGTTATTTCAGACAGTTTGGAATCGATTCCCGGAATTTCACACGCCTTTTTCACCCGCCAGGGTGGGGTTTCGTCCGGTCTGTATGAAGGCCTAAATGCCGGCCTCGGCTCGGGCGACAACCGTCAGCATGTGCTTGAAAACCGTCGCCGCATGACAGCCCACCTGGGCGTTGGAGACGAGAAGATGGCTTCGCCCTACCAAATTCACTCTGCAGATGTTGTCGTGACAGACAGGGCCTGGGATGACGATCGACCGAAGGCCGATGGCGTAGTCACCACCCGTTCCGGTCTGGCGATTGGTGTTGTGACAGCAGATTGCGGCCCTGTACTGTTTGCTGACGCTAAAAATGGCGTCGTTGGCGCCTGTCATGCGGGTTGGAAAGGGGCGGTTGGCGGCATTCTTGAAGAAACAGTAGATGCGATGGTCGCTCAAGGTGCAAATCAGACGAGCATAACCGCAGTACTTGGCCCGACAATTTCACAGCACAACTACGAAGTCGGGCCAGAATTTCCCGATCAATTCCTGTTCCGGTCATCCCGGAATGTCGATTATTTTACGCCATCTGCTCGGCAGGGCTACTGGATGTTTGATTTGTCCGGCTACATTGTTGACAGGTTGAAAGCCACTGGTGTGGACGCCTCATGCGTTCAGCGTTGCACCTATGCCGAGCAAGACAATTTCTACTCTTACCGTCGCACCACCCATCAGCGGGAACCTGATTACGGACGGCAATTGTCAGCCATCGTGCTGAAATAGATAATCTGTTACACTGGTCTTCAAGGGGTCACCATGCTGCATTTTACAGACGCTGAATTCGCATCCAGAAAGGCCAGACTGCTCGCAGTCATGCAGCAGGAGGAACTGGATGCGCTGTTGCTGTTTGCTCAGGAGAGCATGTATTGGCTGACAGGTTATGACACATTTGGTTTTAGCTTCTTTCAGTGCCTGGTGGTCAAATCCAGCGGAGAAATGGTGCTCCTGACCCGGTCTGCAGATCTGCGACAGGCACGTCATACATCCAATCTGGAAAATATCGTTATCTGGATTGATGGCAGCCGTGCCAACCCGACACACGATTTGCGCGATCTGCTGTCCCAAATGGATTTGCTGGGCACCAAAATTGGCATCGAGTATGATACGCAAGGTCTTAATGCCTCCAATGGTCGCAAGCTCGATGAAACTTTGCGCACATTTGCCGACACCAGCGATGCATCTGGCCTGGTGCACGGTTTGCGTCTGGTCAAGAGTGATGCGGAAGTTGCCTATGTCCGTCAGGCTGCCTCTCACGCAGATGCTGCGTTCGATGCCGCGCTGAAGCTGACCAAATCGGGTGAAGACGAAGGCAAAATCCTGGCCGCAATGCAGGGGGCAGTTCTGGAAGCTGGTGGCGACTATGCAGGCAACGGATTTATTATAGGATCGGCAGCAGATGCACTTTTGTGCCGGTATAAATCAGGCCGACGCAAATTATCACCAAACGACCAGTTGACCCTCGAATGGGCAGGTGTTGCAGCGCAATATCATGTCGCAATGATGCGCACGCTCGTGGTGGGCACACCAAAACCGGATCATGAACGGTTCTTTGAAGCCTCCCGAGACGCAATCCTGGCGGTGGAACAGGCCATGATTCCCGGAAAGACATTTGGTGATATTTTTGATGCCCATGCA
The DNA here is from genome assembly GCA_051009515.1 of Rhizobiaceae bacterium. Classification (GTDB taxonomy): domain Bacteria; phylum Pseudomonadota; class Alphaproteobacteria; order Rhizobiales; family Rhizobiaceae; genus Pseudahrensia. The sequence continues at coordinate 11,909 of JBPCWM010000097.1, forward strand.
CAAACTCTGGATGAAGCCGGGTTCGCCAGACACAGACTTAATGCCTGCGGCTATTCACTTGGCGCCCGTTATGCGCCCTGCTGGATGGATGGGCCGATGTTCTATGCTGGAAATCCGACCGAAGTCGAACCCAACATGACCTTGTTTGCCCATATGATCATAGTCGATAGCGACAGCGAAACCGCTATGTGCCTGGGACAGACATATCTGACCACAGAGACCGGTCCAGAGCGTTTGAGCAGCCATGGTCTCGAATTTATTGTCCTGTGATGGGGATAACACGTCGATTCTGTTTTGCGATTCACGTTTGCAGTTGCTAAGAGACGCTCACCAATCCCCATGCAACACAGCAGACCCGCATGAAGCTCTTTTCTGGAAACGCTAACAAGAGCCTGGCGGAAGAGATTGCCCGCTATCTGGACATCACCATGGGGCAATGCGTTGTTAAACGATTTGCTGATCAGGAAATTTTTGTCGAAATACAGGAGAATGTCCGCGGCGAAGACGTGTTCATTCTGCAGTCGACATCCTATCCGGCCAATGACCATCTTATGGAGTTGCTGATCCTGATCGACGCTGCGCGCCGGTCTTCGGCCAAGCGCATTACCGCAGTGCTCCCCTATTTTGGATATGCAAGGCAAGACCGCAAACCTGGTCCACGCACGCCGATCTCCGCCAAATTGGTTGCCAACCTGATCACCGAAGCTGGGGCGGACCGCGTATTGACGCTTGATCTCCATGCTGGGCAGATTCAGGGCTTCTTTGATATTCCAACCGACAACCTGTTTGCCGTGCCGGTCATGAGCCGTGATCTGCGTGCTAATTACAATGTTGACAATCTGATGGTCGTTTCACCCGATGTTGGAGGGGTTGTCCGCGCCCGAGCTCTGGCCCGGCGGGTCAATGCCCCGTTGGCCATTGTGGACAAACGCCGCGACAAACCCGGCGAGTCTGAAGTGATGAACGTCATTGGGGATGTTTCAGGCCGCGACTGTATCCTGATTGACGACATTATCGATTCTGGTGGCACGCTGTGCAATGCAGCTGAGGCCCTTTTGGCCAATGGTGCAGTTAGTGTGACGGCCTATATCTCCCATGGGGTCTTGTCGGGTGGTGCGGTGGCCCGCATCACATCGTCAAAGCTGAAGGAACTGGTCATCACAAGTACCATTGAGCCAACCCCGGCCGTCCAGACCGCGCACAATATTCGGGTCATCTCGATTGCAGACCTGATTGGTGAGGCGATCAACCGAACTGCACTGGAGCAGTCGGTCTCAAGTCTGTTTGACTAGCTCCACACACCGTGCCTGAGAAGTCGATTCCCCCTTGCACCAAAGGCTGCTTGGGTCTATAGCACCACCACCGTGTCGACACCCCTGGAGGGAACACGGGTCAATCTGGAAATTTTGGGACTAGAATTGTCACCATCATATTGGATTGAGCTGGATTGAGGGCAATATGTCCGACCAGCGACCTCTGACAAACGCTTAGGAGCATATTATGAGCGAAGATAACCAGCTCGAGGCCCAGGCGCGTGACCGTGTAGGCAAGGGGGCCGCACGTGAACTGCGCAGGAATTCAATGGTGCCTGCCGTGATTTACGGCGACAAAAAACCCCCTCTCGGCATTGCGCTTTCCCACAAGGACATCACCAAGCGTGTTCACGCTGGTGGCTTCATGACCAATATTCTGTCGGTCAAGATTGACGGCGAAAGCCATCAGGTCCTGCCAAAAGATTATCAACTGCACCCTGTGAGCGACAAGGTTCTTCACGTTGATCTGCTGCGCGTTTCACGCCGCACGATCGTGACAGTTGAAATTCCGGTCCACTTCCTGAACGAAGAAACCTGCCCCGGTCTGAAAGCCGGTGGTGTGTTGAACGTTGTGCGCCACACTGTTGAAGTCAACGTGCCGGCCACATCGATCCCGGAAAGTTTCGAAATTGACCTGGAACCGTTTGAAGTAGGCGATTCAATTAACATATCTGCGGTGACGCTGCCGGAAGACGTTGAGCCAACCATTACGGACCGTGACTTCACCATTGCGACCATTGCTACACCTGCTGCGCTGCGTTCAGACGACGCGGAAGCCGATGAGGACGTTGGTGAAGGTGATGAGGAAACAGGTGAGGGCGAAGAAGGCTCTGAGGACGAATAATCCTTAAGCCAGTTTTAACGCCTGATGACAGCGGGGCTATCCCATGCTTCTCATCGTAGGTCTGGGCAACCCTGGACCAAAATACGAAAAACAACGCCACAATGTTGGCTTCATGGCGGTGGATGAAATTCACCGCCATGAAAATTTCCCTGCCTGGAAGGCAAAATTCCAGGCGCTCATTGCCGAGGGGCTGATTGGGGGAACCAAATGCATTCTGGCCAAACCAACCACATTCATGAATGAATCCGGTCGCGCTGTCGGCGAGATCTCACGTTTCTACAAAATACCGGCTGAAAACGTGATCGTCCTTTATGATGAACTCGACCTGGCCCCGGGCAAGGTGCGCATCAAGACAGGCGGTGGTGCCGGAGGGCATAACGGAATTCGGTCTATCGATGCCCATTTGGGCAAGGACTATCGCAGAGTTCGCATCGGCATTGGCCATCCCGGGCACAAGGATAGGGTGACGGGGCACGTGTTGGGGGACTTCGCCAAGGCGGACGCCAACTGGCGAGATCCGCTGCTCGACGAGATCGGACGCAATATCGAACTCCTCGTAAAAGGGGAAGATGCAAGTTTCATGAACAGGCTGGCACTGCGCACCAATTCCAATGAACCATCCGGTGCACTGGGGCAAAACTCGGCCAAGAAGGCTGCCAAGGGTAAGAGCCATATCCGGCAGGCCAACACAAAAAAACCCGCTGCCAAGATACCCACTTCCGGGCCAATGGCAGACATGCTGAAAAAGCTTTTCGGCGATAAATAAAGGTAACTGGCGGCCAAGGCCGGTCATAACAGGACAGAGGATAGTATGGGTTTCAAATGCGGTATTGTCGGACTGCCCAATGTGGGCAAATCCACACTGTTCAACGCCCTGACGCGGACAGCGTCGGCCCAGGCTGCAAACTACCCGTTTTGCACGATTGAACCCAATACGGGCGAAGTCGCGGTCCCTGATGAACGGCTGGCAAGGATTGCCGAAATCGCAGAATCTAAAGAAGTTATTCCAACGCGAATTGCCTTTGTTGATATTGCCGGACTGGTAAAAGGTGCTTCCAAGGGTGAAGGACTCGGCAACCAGTTTTTGGCCAATATTCGCGAAGTGGATGCAACGGTCCATGTCCTGCGATGCTTTGAAGACGACGACATCACTCACGTTGAAGGCAAGATCGATCCGATTGCCGACGCCGAAACCATTGAAACAGAACTCATGTTGGCCGATCTGGACAGCCTTGAGCGGCGCATTGATCAGGTGCGCAAACGCGCCACAGGCAAGGACAAGGAAGCGCTCATTATCCTCCCCATGATGGAGGCGGCGCTGGACTTGTTGCAAAATGGCCAACCTGTTCGCAAGCTGCTGGACGGCATTGCGGCCGAAGATCTGACCATCTTGCGAGGTCTGCAACTTCTCACATCCAAGCCGGTACTCTATGTCTGCAATGTAGCTGAGGATGATGCGGCAAGCGGCAATGCCCATTCCGAGGCTGTTGCTGCAATGGCTGCCGAGCAAGGTGCAGGAACGGTCGTGATCTCCGCTGCAATCGAAGAAGAGATCGCCCAGCTCCCCGATGAAGAGCAGGGTGAATTCCTGGAAATGAACGGGCTGAGCGAAAGTGGCCTGTCTCGCCTCATCCGTGAGGGCTACGACCTGTTGTCCCTGATTACCTATTTCACCGCCGGTCCGAAAGAAACCCGGGCCTGGACGGTGACCAATGGTATGAAGGCGCCAGGAGCAGCGGGGGTTATTCATAGCGACTTTGAACGCGGCTTCATTCGTGCCCAGACAATTGCCTATGACGATTATGTCGAACTCGGCGGAGAAGTGGCGGCCAAGGTGGCTGGCAAGGCCCGTGACGAAGGCAAGGAATATGTTGTGCAGGACGGTGACGTTATGCTGTTCAAATTCAATACCTGAGTTCAGCAGGTCTGCCTCGCACAGAATATGACCAATTGCTTCAAGCCTGCGGCATATTATAAATTAGTCTGTACCTGCGGCCGCAAATCTGGTTACTTTGAGCGAGCAATCGGGCCATTGCCGAACTATTCGATCAAGGAAAGCTTCAGACTTGCTGAGTTTCGATGACTTCACGGCAGGACGCGTTTTTGAGCTGCCTCCACACACGATCACGTCCGAAGAGATCGTTGAGTTTGCCAGCGAATATGATCCACAGCCATTCCATATGGATGCCGAGTCTTCACAGGCCCAACTGGTTGGAGGCCTGATCTCTTCGGGTTGGCACACTTGTTCAATATTGATGCGCATGATTTGCGACGGATATCTGCTGAACTCCACCTCGCAAGGCTCACCCGGTCTGGAAGAAATCCGCTGGCTCAGACCTGTTCGTCCAGGCGACACGTTGCGAGCCAGTGCGGAGGTGGTTGAGAGCAGGCGCTCCAAGTCCAAACCGGACCTCGGTATCGTAACATTCGTATATAGAATGGAAAACCAGCATGGCGACCCGGTTATGAGGACCAGAGGGATTGGCCTTTTTACAGATGGGACTGACACATCATGAGCGGCAGTGCGTTTTTTGATCTGTTGAAACCGGACATGCGGTCCGAGTTGGGAAGCCATTTATTTGAAGCTGGTGAAATCATCCGCTTTGCAGAGAAGTTCGACCCTCAGAGATTTCATCTCAGTGATGAACTCGCCAAGGACACAATTTTTGGGCGATTATGCGCTTCCGGCTGGATGACCGCATCGCTGTGGATGAAATACAATGTCTCCAACAGCGAGGCTGAAATGCTCCGATTGACGGGGCATGAAGGTCCCGGACCTGAACTTGGGCCCTCCCCAGGGATGCGCAACCTGAAATGGCCAGCGCCAGTCTATGTGGGCGATACTATCAGCTATTATTCAACGGTCACTGGAACTCGAAAGCTGGAAAGACGCCCAGGATGGGGCTTGCTGACGAGCCACAATTACGGTGTCAATCAGGATGGCAAGCTCGTGTTTTCTGCTGACGGTGCAGTGACCGTGAGACTGGAATAGACGCGAATCCGTGCAAAACCACCCATATTGACAATGTTTATTGGCCCCACCAGTCACATCCGCCAGTGCTATTTATTGAACAACGGGCCTCGGCAGACGTAGTGAAATTTGTTGCAGAAATCGCCAACACAAAAATAACAGACAAATATACTAAAATATTTTTCAATTTTCTTATCCTCAATCAATATTTATTGAAATAAGATATTGAGATATGTTTATTTATTCTGTGCAATTGATCACAATGCGTTTCATTCTTTGTTGATACGAGGTGCTGTTTGCCTAGTCCCCATCAAATTCAATGAGAGTTCGCACCGGCACACCAAGCTCTTCAATCCTTCTTCGACCACCAAGGTCCGGCAGGTCAATCACAAAGCAGGCTGCGATCACGTCAGCACCCATTCCTTTCAATAGTTTAACTGCTGCTTCC
>JBPCWM010000098.1:0-14266 GCA_051009515.1 Rhizobiaceae bacterium
ATACATTCCGCGCTGCACAGCATTTATGGAAAACCCACCCCCGGAAAACTGGGACGGTGTCTTCCGACACAGCAAGAAATAGCTCTCGGAGTTATCCAGCAACAGGCCTTTGCGCCGCGAGTTGAATGAGTTTGAGACAGGTTTCAGTGGCCGTTTGCATGTCCTGAACTGAAATCCATTCTTTGGGCCCGTGAATGCACTGCATTCCGGTAAAGATATTGGGTGTTGGCACGCCAAATTCCGTCAAACGCGATCCATCGGTTCCACCGCGAATTGGAACAGAAATCGGCTCAATATCCAATTCGCGGCAAGCGTCGCGTGCCAGATCGACCGGTGTCATATCTTTTTCCAGCCAATAGCGCATGTTGCGATATTGCGGTGTGATCTCGCATTCAATGCTGGCCCTTGGTTCGCTCAACTGTACCGCCTCGCAAACTTGCCGCAAGAGATCACCCTTGGCGGCCAATCCATCAAGTTCGAAATCTCTCAATATGAGCTTGATCACCATTTCAGAAGACCCGCCATTCATGTCAGTGACATGGATGAAGCCATCACGATGATCCGTCACTTCGGGCGTCATTGTGGTCTGAGGCAGAGTTTGGACGATTTTTGACGCAAGGTGGGTAGCATTGACCATCTTTTCCTTGGCCAGACCCGGATGTATGGATACACCAGTGATGGAGACTGTGGCTCCATCTGCCGAGAAACTTTCATACTCGATTTCCCCGACGGCGCCGCCATCCAGTGTGTAGGCAAAATCAGCCGCCAAGTCCTTGGCAAGCGGCCTGTCTACACCCCGCCCAATCTCCTCATCCGTGGTGAAGGCGATGCGGATTGGTCCGTGCTCGATATCGGGGTTTTCCAACAATTGTTTTGCCAGCGCCATGATGATCGCCACTCCCGCCTTATCGTCGGCCCCCAGCAGAGTTTTACCTGATGCTGTGATGATGTCATGGCCAACCTTCTCTGCAAGATAAGGATGTTCCTGCGGGGAAAGAACAAGGGCCGGGTCGTCAGGAAACGTTATGTCTCCCCCATTATACCGCTTGATAACACGCGGTTTTACTCCCGAAGCGTTGAATTGCGGGGCCGTATCAACATGTGCCAGAAACCCGATTGTTGGCAAACCATCTGATTGCGAACCGGTTGCCGGGATTGTGGCGAAAACCGAGCCGTAATCTGCAATTTCGAGATCCTTCACACCCAGTTCCGCGAGTTCGTTGTGCAGCAAGTTCAGCATATTCATTTGAATGACAGTACTGGGAGCAGTGTCCGAACCGGCATCACTTTGGCTGTCTATTTCTGCATATCGAACCAGCCGGTTTTGCAGTTCCTGACACAGTGTATCTTGCATCTCTGCTCCTGTTTGTTTTCGTGTAAGGGGTGAGCCTATCAGTATGCCTGGTCAAAATGAACCTTGCTGATTGTCACGGGTGACCGAGGCAGCCGGGTGGAGGTCAGACTTCATGCCTATTTCAACAGATTGTCGCGCTTGCGTTGGCCCAGCCCCCGCACAATTGCGCCAACCTGCATGAGTTGCTCAGAGAGCGGATTGGTGGTTCGCCAGACCATGCCGATGGTTCGACTTGGGCAAGGCTTCGCAAAACGCGCAACTGAAACATTTGCAGCACGGGCCTCAAGCGCCAGAGCCATTTCTGGTATCAGCGTAACCCCAAGACCTGCCCCAACCATTTGCACCAGGGTCGACAGGGAGCTGCCTTCCATCAATTGACGCGTTTGCGTGTCGTCGATCTGGCAAAAGGACAATGCCTGATCACGAAAACAATGCCCCTCTTCCAGCAGCAAAAGACGCATGGTTTGAAGCATTTCAGGGCTCGGCACCGCTTTATGAGCATCTCCAGCGGGGCGCACCAATACAAAGTCTTCCTCAAACAGTGCAAACTCCTGAAGTCCCGCCTCTGAAATGGGCAAGGCCACCACCGCAAGGTCCAGACGGGCGTCTCGAAGATCATCAATCAGAGATTGCGTGACCGATTCACGCAATTCCAGCTCAAGATCAGGAAAACGAGAGGAAAGCGACTTGATAATCTCCGGCAAAAAATAGGGTGCAACCGTTGGAATAATTCCAAGGCGCAACCGCCCTGCAAGCGGGCCGCGCGATGCCCGCCCAAGGTTTTCCAGTTCCTCAACAGCCAGCAGTATTTGCCGGGCTTTTTGAATGAATTCTTCACCCACCGCAGTCAAACGCACATGCCGCGCGCCCCTTTCCACCAGCGGTGCACCGAACATGTTCTCCAGCTCCTTAACCTGCAAAGAAAGGGCAGGCTGAGAAATTGAACAGGCCTCCGCAGCTCTCCCGAAATGGCGATGGCGAGTCAAAGCCTCAAAATATCGCAGCTGTTTCAGGGTCATTCCAATCATAAGATATACTTATCGCAGTCTTTTGAATTATCAATTGGAATTTATGATTGGGACTTACTAAATCAAAGTAAGAATTGAACTTGTCTGACACCAATCCGCTGAAGGGAGAGAATTATGGATGCAAATAACGCGAAGTCTGCAGGGGGATGCCCTGTCATGCATGGCGGCAACACTGCCATGGACCAACCTGTCACCAAATGGTGGCCAGAGGCCTTGAATCTGGACATTCTGAATCAGCATGATACACGCACCAACCCAATGGACCCCGACTATGACCACCGCGAAGCGGTCAAGGGTCTAGACTATGATGCCGTCAAGGAAGATGTGAAATCCTTGCTGACCGACAGTCAGGAATGGTGGCCTGCTGACTGGGGGCATTACGGCGGATTGATGATCCGTCTTGCCTGGCACTCTGCCGGGTCTTATCGCATGGGTGACGGGCGCGGTGGTGCTGGTTCTGGCAATATTCGTTTTGCTCCCCTCAACTCGTGGCCCGACAATGCCAGTCTGGATAAGGCGCGTCGGCTGCTTTGGCCGGTGAAGAAAAAATACGGTAATGCCCTGTCCTGGGCTGACCTGATCATTCTGGCCGGCAATATGGCTTATGAATCAATGGGGTTGAAAGTGTTCGGCTTCGGATTTGGCCGCGAAGACATCTGGGGACCCGAGCAGGACGTCAATTGGGGTGCCGAGACCGAATGGCTGGCTCCTTCAGAAAACCGCTATGGTGACCTTAACGACACAACGACACTCTATAATCCGCTGGCTGCGGTGCATATGGGTCTCATCTACGTAAATCCGGAAGGGGTGAACGGCAATCCGGACCCGGCCAAAACGGCTCTCCATGTACGCGAAACCTTTTCCCGCATGGCAATGAATGATGAAGAAACCGCAGCATTGACCTGCGGCGGCCACACTGTTGGCAAGGCCCATGGTCGCGGTGCAGTTGACAATATCGGAGTTGAGCCGGAAGCCACCAGCGTTGACGCACAAGGGCTTGGCTGGGCCAATCCTGGTCAAGACGGCAAGGCCACTAACGCATTCACATCGGGTATTGAGGGCGCATGGACCAAGGAACCAACTAAGTGGGACATGGGTTATTTCAACTACCTCTTCAATTATGACTGGGAACTTGCCAAGTCGCCTGCCGGAGCCAATCAGTGGGAGCCGGTCAACATGCCGGAGGATGAAAAACCGGTCGACCCAACAGACTCGTCCATCCGCCACAATCCCATCATGACCGATGCGGACATGGCGATGAAGGTCGACCCGATCTACAATGAAATCTGCCAGAGGTTCATGGCTGATCCAGACTATTTCGCCGATACTTTTGCCCGTGCCTGGTTCAAACTGACCCACAGGGACATGGGCCCCAAAGCCAACTATTACGGTAATGATGTCCCATCAGAAGAACTGATCTGGCAGGATCCTGTGCCAGTTGGTAGCACCGATTATGATGTTGATGCAGTAAAGGCAAAGATTGCCGACAGCGGGCTTTCCGCGCAGGAAACGATCGCAACGGCATGGGACAGTGCGCGGACATTTCGCGGATCTGACAAGCGTGGGGGTGCCAATGGCGCACGTATTCGTCTTGCTCCACAAAAAGACTGGGCTGCCAATGAGCCAGAGCGTCTTGCAAAAGTGCTCGGCATTCTGGAACCGATTGCGGCCGAAGCAGGTGCCTCAGTTGCCGACGTCATCGTATTGGCCGGCAATGTTGGTCTGGAGAATTGTATCAAGGCTGCTGGTCACTCGGTTGACGTTCCTTTTGCGGCCAGCCGTGGTGATGCGAGTGATGCTCAAACCGATGCTGACAGTTTTGGAGTTCTTGAACCAATCGCGGATGGATTTCGCAATTGGCAGAAGGAAAAATATGCTGTCAGCCCTGAAGAGCTTATGCTCGACAAGGCTCAATTGCTTGGCCTGACCGGCGCGGAAATGACTGTGCTTGTCGGCGGAATGCGTGTTTTGGGGGCCAACTTCGGCGGCTCCCCACACGGCGTCTTCACCGACCGTGAGGGTCTACTGACCAATGATTTCTTCGTCAATCTGACCGATATGGCCAATAGCTGGCATCCTATTGGAGAGAGTGGAGAGTACGAAATTCGTGATCGCAAGTCAGGCAACGTCAAGTGGACGGCCACCAGTGCCGATCTCGTCTTCGGGTCGAATTCAATCCTGCGCGCCTATGCCGAGGTCTATGCACAGGATGATAATGGTGAGAAATTCGTTCGCGATTTTGTGGCCGCATGGACGAAAGTCATGAATGCCGACCGCTTCGACCTGTTGGCTTGAATGAACAAGGTCCGGGCAGTTGACCTGCCCGGACCACCAAAAATTTCAGACTATAAAGAATACTTCTCATAAATAGTTCCACCTGCTTGCTGGGGATTGGCGTGATGGATCTATTTTTCCTGACCAGCCCCAATATCCAGATCTGACTCCGGCGTATCCAGAGTGGACCAGGTTGTGTCCATTGTCGGTTTCGGAGGAGTCTCACAAGTGCGGCGATGCAAGGAGACCTTGGCCATGAAATTTGCAGAAATAGGTGCGGTTACAAACAGGAATGCCATGATCAGAACTTCATGAATTGAGAAGCCTTCGCCAAAAACATAGGAGTGGATGATCGAGGCCAGCAACAAGGCCCCCACCCCCATGGTTCCGACCTTTGTGGGCGCATGCAAACGGGCCATTGGATCACTGAAACGCAACAGACCTATTGCACCGATCATGATGAAGACAGCGCCCACCAGAAGACAAAATGTGATGAACAAAAGAGTTAAGAGTTCCAGGGTCATTCGATCAAATCCCCCCGCAGCGCAAACCGGGCATAGGCTACCGTCGAAACAAAGCCGAACATGGCAATTATGAGTGACACTTCAAAATAAATTCGGGTGCCTTGCCAAATACCCAGCAGGACGATCATTCCTATGGCGTTTACGAACATGGTGTCGAGAGCCAGAATGCGATCACTCGTACCAGGTCCGATCACAAGCCGGACAGTCGCTATAAACTGTGCAAGCGCCACCATTACGAAAGCAAACATAAGGACACCATGCATCAGGTCCTGTGCAAAACTCATACGAATATCTCCTTTACACGCCGTTCATAACGGTTCTTGATCTGATCACGCACTGCATCCACATCGCCGGTATCCAGCGCATGAACCAACAGGCAGTGGCCACCATCTGACAAGTCTGCAGAAATCGTCCCCGGAGTAAGCGTCACAGTACCAGCCAAAACCGTAATAGCCTCCGGCTGACGTAGATCGAGCGGCACGACGACCCATTTGGACCGCAGTTTGGAATTGGGCCGTGTCAGCACAATCCAACCGACTTCGATATTGGCAACAATAATGTCCCAGATCACCAGCAATATGTAAGGGATCATCCGATCCACACGAAAACCTTTGGGTTGGTCGGGCCACCAGGTCGCAGTCATTCTGGGGATTATAATACCGAGGATAAAACCAAATATCACTTCTCCTGGTGAAATCTGATTCTGCAACAGCGTCCAGACCAGGGCCAACAGGACTGTCAGAAGCGGGTGTGGAAGCAACCAGTGCACTGCCTTTGTCATATCAATCCTCCCCTTCGCGAGGGCTTAGCTTGCCGGGAGTTTCCAGCACAGTTTCAATATAAGGTTCCGGTGCGAATAACTGACCCGACGTAGCTGCCATGTAGTGATATACCGGACCGGCAAACACAGTATGGGCCACGAGCAAGGTCAGTATGCCACCGATGGCCGCGTAGGACATTGCCACGGGCAAGTCGCGCTCCGGTTCATCTCCCTCCCGTTCCACACTTTGGGATTTCCAGAATATGAGACTCCCAGCACGGGAAAATCCGACTATGGCTACCAGGCTGGTAGACAATACGATGGCCCAGGTCCACACCACGTGAGGAGTGGAATAGGCCGCATCCAATATCAGTAGCTTGCCAATAAAACCTGACAGTGGAGGCAGGCCGGTCATCGCAATTGCTGCAACGAAAAACAGACCAGCCGTAAGTGGTGTTCGCGAAACCGGCGGTTCAAGCTTCAATTCCAGACTGTCACGGCCAGCGCGCACCAGATCAACAACAAGGAACAGAGCGGCCGCAGCCAATGTTGAATGGACGATGTAATAAAGAGCGGCGGCAATCGAGTCCGGCGTAAACTTGGAGATGGTGATCATAACCATACCCATCGAGCCTATTACCGAATAGGTGACCAGTCGATCAAGCCGCTTGGCCCCCAACACACCCACCATCCCGATCACCAACGACAGGAGCGCAGCAGGCAACAACCATGTGCCGTGCAGTCCGGAGGTCACTTCAAGGTCCAGAGGGAATACTAATGTATAGACCCGGATAATCGAATAAGCACCAACTTTGGTCATGATCGCGAACAACGCAGCAACAGGTGCCGGCGCTTCCGCGTAGCTGGAGGGAAGCCAGAAATGCAGGGGTACAATGGCGGCCTTGATTGCGAAGACAAGCAACAAGAGTACCGCCGCCACGCGAATTCCCACGCTTGCTCCGGGATCAATCTGAGTTACTCGCTGGGCAAGGTCGGCCATGTTCAGCGTGCCGGTTTCTGCATAAATTGCCCCCAGAGCAAACAGGAACAAGGTCGAACCCAACAGGTTGAACAAAACATATTGAACCCCTGCCCTCAGGCGAGCATTCCCGCCTGAATGGATCATCAATCCATAGGATGCGATCAGCAGAACTTCGAAGAAAACAAAAAGGTTGAACAGATCACCTGTCAAAAATGCGCCCATGATGCCCATCATCTGGAACTGGTAGAGCGCATGGAAATGGCGTCCCCGCTCATCCCAACCTGACCCGATGGCATAAAGCAGAACAAAAAAGCCAAGAATCGATGTCAGCAACAGCATCACTGTGGACAATCGGTCCGCTACTAGACCGATTCCGAACGGAGAGGCCCAGTCCCCCAATTGGTAGAGAGTGATGGTTCCATCGGAAGCCTGCCAGGAAAGACCCGCCGAAATCGTGATGAGTGCAATCATCCCAGCCACTGAAAAAACTCGTTGAATGCCAATGTGATATCTGGCTGCCAGAATGATAAATGGTGCAAGGATGGCAGGCAGTATGATGGGAAGAATGATCCAGTGGTTCATGACTGCGCACCACTATTGGAGTCTGGATCATGCTCTTCGTCTTCAATTGGATCATCTACCCGGTCATTGTCGGAGCCAAGAAATGAGCCAAGGGCAATCATAACTACAACGGCGGTCATGCCGAAAGAAATCACAATGGCAGTCAAAACCAGCGCTTGCGGCAAGGGATCGGCATAGTGCAAAACACCGTCGCGCAGTATTGGAGCTGATCCAATCGTCAGGCGCCCCGATGCAAAGAGAAACACATTGACCGCGTAAGTAAGAAGCGCGATGCCCAAAATGGATGGGAATGTTCGTAGGCGCATAACCAGATATAACCCACCTGCAGTCAGTATCCCAATTCCCGAGGCCACAAGCAATTCCATGTCAGCCATCCCCCTTCGAAGCAGGATGGTCAGGCATGTCGTCGCGCGAGGGGTCGATGTCCATGGCATATTCGCTGGAATCCGAACCTGTGTGGCGAGAGAATCGCGAGAAGCTTTCAAGCGACAACATGACCGCGCCCACAACAGCAAGAAATACCCCAATATCAAACACAAGAGCCGTTGCCAGTTCAAATTTATCGAATGGTGGAATTCGGAAATAATCATAGGCAGATGTGAGGAACGGCTTGCTTACAAACCAGGCCCCAATTCCTGTCAGCCCGGCAATCAATACCCCAGCCCCGATCACTCCATGATAAGGGTAGCGCAGGCGTTCAGACGCCCAGGAGAATCCGCTCGCCATGTACTGCATCAATACGGCGATTGATACGACCAGTCCGGCAATAAATCCGCCACCGGGCTGGTTGTGCCCGCGCAGGAAGATAAAAATTCCGACCATCAGTGCGACCGGCATGAGAACCCGGGTCAACACGACCATCATCATTGGGTTTCTGTCGCCCGCCCGCCTGTACTTGGGCTTCCAGTTCAGCAATCTTGCTCGAGCCGGTCCGGCAAGCAAGGCTTCTGTCAGAGCATAGATCAGAAGCGCTGCTACGCTAAGCACTATAATCTCACCAAAAGTATCGAAGCCTCGAAAGTCAACAAGAATGACATTGACGACGTTGGTGCCGCCGCCACCTTCATAGGAATTGGCAAGATGGAATTGTGAAATCGGTGAATCAACGCTTTCGCGCAACATATAGTGATAGGCGAGTCCCATGGCTGCCAGTCCACCAGAAATGGCCACCATCCCATCACGTATACGCCGCGCAAGGCTGCTTTCAACTGGGGTTTCGCGTGGCAGGAAGTTAAGTGCCAGCAAGAGCAGAATAATTGTTACCACTTCCACCGTGATCTGCGTCATGGCCAGATCGGGAGCGCTGAAATAAACAAATCCAAGCGCAACGATCAGGCCTGCAATACCAATCAGGATAAGCGCGAAGAACCGCTTGCGGTGGAAGACTACCAAACCAATTGTGGCGATTGCCAACATCAACCATGCGGTAACGGAAACCGGATCAACCGGCTGCATGGCACGAGTCGCCGGTGCAACCGTACCTGTCCTCCATGCAAAAATACCACAAACAATAACGGTCGCGGCCATGATCGAAGCATATCTGGAAAACGCTCCATTATGCAGCCATGCCGAAAAACTGCGCGCAGACCATGCACAGGCATCAACAAAAGTTTCAAATATAAACTTGGCCTCCGGGCGGGGCATCCTGTTCCATAGGCTAAGCGCGCCGGGGAAGCCCTGCAGCAGCACCCATCCGCCCAGCACAGCGACAATTGACATGTAGAGTGCGGGCACGAATCCGTGCCAGATTTTGATGGATGCCGTGGGCAGATCTACAACGCCGCCAAGAACAGTGGCCGTGACAATGCGCACGAATGGCTCAGCGAGAAATGGAGCGAGACCGATCACAACAACCGGAATGATGAGCAGTGCCGGGGGAAGCCAGAGACCCGGACCGGGATCATGGGGGGCTGAAGGATAGTCATCGCGCACAGGGCCAAGAAAAATATGCTGGATCAGGCGGAATGAGTAGGCGGCTGAAAATAGCGAGCCGATGACGGCCAGCACCGGAACAAGCCAGGGCGAACCAAAAAGCACTGTTCGGGTTGTTTCCTCAAGCATCATTTCCTTGGAGAGGAACCCATTCAACAACGGAATGCCCGCCATCGAGAGCGCTGCAAGGAGTACAATGACAAATGTAATTGGCATGAGATGCCGCAGACCACCCAGTCGTCTTATATCGCGCGTATGTGTCTCATGATCAACAATTCCGGCTGACATAAACAAAGCTGCCTTGAATGTCGCGTGATTGAGAATGTGAAATACCGCAGCCATCGCACCAAAGGCTGTGCCGGTTCCCAGCAACATTGTAATCAGACCCAGATGGCTGACAGTTGAAAAGGCAAGCAGCGCCTTCAGGTCATGTTTGAACAGGGCGATTACGGCACCAAGCACCATTGTGATGAGGCCGGCCGCTGTAACGATCGTGACCCATTCAGGAGTTCCCGAAAGTGCGGGCCACATGCGCGCCATGAGGAATATCCCGGCCTTCACCATCGTGGCCGAATGCAGATAGGCCGATACCGGTGTTGGCGCGGCCATGGCATGCGGTAACCAGAAATGGAAGGGGAACTGTGCTGATTTGGTGAAACATCCAAGCAGGATCAAAATCAGAGCAGGAACATAAAGAGGAGACGCCTGGATAATATCGCGGCTGCGCAATATTACACTGAGATCGTAGCTGCCTGCTATGTGCCCCAATAGCAACATGCCCCCGATCATCGCCAGCCCACCCATGCCGGTCACTGTCAGCGCCATGCGCGCACCCTGGCGCCCGGCTGGGAGATGTTTCCAATATCCAATCAACAGGAAGGAGGAGAGTGAGGTCAGCTCCCAGAATATCAACAGCAGCAGAATGTTGTCGCTGAGAACAATTCCAACCATGGCTCCCTGAAAGAGCAACAGATAGGTGAAGAATTCACCCATATTGTCTTCACGCGCAAGGTAGAACCGCGCATAGGCAATGATCAGCAATCCGATACCCAAAATGAGGCAGGCAAAAAAGAAGCCCAGACCGTCAAGCATGAAATTGACGTTGAGACCAAGAATTGGCAGCCAGTCAACCCGGGCCAGAATAACCTGCCCAGCCATTATTTTTGGTGCATTGGTAAGCAAGCCAACCAACGCTGCCAGTGTGACAGTGAAGGTAACTCCTGCACAAGCCTGCCGCCCGGCCTGATTCATCAATCCCGGTAAGAGCGCGCCCACAAAAGGCAACAAGACAATTATGAAAAGGGACACGCCAGTTCCTGATCAGGGATAAATGATTTGCAACGATGTGGTGTCAGCCACGTTATGACTCAAGGTACGTTCCCTCTCCGTTGTCAAGATTTTTATGAAATTCAGCCAATTGTCCTGCGACACATTAGCTCCTCCAGCACGCAACCGGGCGTCACGAAAGGGGCAATTCATTCAAACACAAATTTTCCACCAGTGCATATTTACATCTTTACATAACTAGTTTTGTAGTTATATTAACACCATGAACAAGACGCAATCCATTGCCAAATCTCTCGCCGCACTGGGCCACGATGCTCGCCTTGATGTCTTTCGGCTGCTGGTCCGGGCCGGTGCCGACGGGCTGACCGTAGGCGACATCAGCCAACATTTGCAGATGGCGCCTTCTACACTGGCCCATCACCTTCGTGCGCTCGTTGATGCCGGTCTGGTCGCGCAGGAGCGTCGCGGGCGCGAAGTCATCAATCGCACGGATTTTGCGGCAATGCGGGAAACTTTGGACTTTTTGACATCTGAATGCTGTCAGGGAGTTGAAATCAAGAGTGCCGATGATGCGGCGTGAGTGAATGGGTCTCAGGTCACGCATCGCAACGAATAAAGGTTAGCCAGATGTCAGACATTCCATACAGCCCCGAACCGGGATTCTTCCAAAGGATTTGGGACACACAAAAGGTCTGGCTTGCCTCAGCGGCTATCGTGATTGTGCTAATATTGATCGTACCCGTGCAAGCTTTTGAAAGTGTCCGCTTCACTGCAGACGCATTGCTCCATACTGCGCCTTATCTGATCTTGTCCATTGCAATCGCCGCCTGGGCAGGAGCCACGGGTGCAGACAATTTGATTGCGCGGGCCTTCACCGGCGCTCCATTGCCGATGATCATATTCGCAGCGCTTGCAGGCGGGCTGTCCCCATTCTGCTCTTGCGGTGTCATTCCACTGATCGCAGCCTTGCTTACCATGGGTGTGCCGCTTTCTGCAGTAATGGCTTTTTGGTTGGCGTCCCCGATTATGGACCCTTCCATGTTCGTTTTGACTTCGGGTGTCTTGGGCTTTGAATTCGCGGTGGCCAAAACGCTTGTCGCGATCGGCCTTGGAATTGTCGGCGGATTGGTTGTTATGGGCCTGACACGCGGTAACAGCCTCAGTAATCCATTGCGTGACGGAATTGGCAATGGTGGGTGTGGTGGTTCAAAGGTGCGCGATCAGAAGCCTGTAGCCTGGGACTTTTGGCGGGACAGTGAAAAACTTGAAAAGTTCTTTTCCACCGCGTGGAAAACCACCCTGTTCCTGGCGCAATGGCTCACTCTCGCATTCCTTATGGAAAGCCTGATGCTGGCCTATATCCCGGCCGAAACTGTCACGTCCGTTCTCGGTGGTGAAGGATTGGGACCGATTGTAGCTGCAACCTTTGTGGGTGTGCCTGCCTATCTCAACGGGTATGCAGCACTCCCTCTTGTTGGAGGTCTTATTGAGCAGGGCATGGCACCGGGTGCGGGAATGGCCTTCCTGATAGCAGGTGGTGTAACTTCGCTGCCAGCGGCTATTGCTGTGTGGGCCCTTGTACGCCCCAAGGTCTTCGCCCTATATATTGTGATTTCTCTGGCCGGAGCATTCATTGCTGGCTTGCTTTTTCAGGGTTGGGTCGCTGCCTAGGTGATCAAGAACCATACACGAATAAACCTGCTCCTGATGGATAATGTCTAGACATAATTGACTCCCGAGTCGACGCGGGTATGGTTCAATCAAGACCGGGCAGGCTCCAAAGGCGTGCAATTGTGGAAGATGGATCCATGACATCCCCTCCCGAACGTAAAACTGGATTTCAGGACATCAAGGCGGAAGTCACCCGACGGATACAGGAGGGTATCTGGGGATCTGGCACGCTTTTACCGACGGAAGTCGAACTTGCTTCCCAATTCAACTGCGCGCGCGCCACGGTAAACCGGGCTCTGCGTGAACTCGCTGACAGCGGGATAGTTGACCGCAAACGCAAGGGAGGAACCCGCGTTATCGCAATGCCGGTGAAGGTAGCGAAGTTCGAAATTGCAATCGTGCGCAAGACCATAGAAGCGCTTGGTGCAACCTACCGCTATGCACTTGTAGAACAGTCAACCGGGCCTGCCGAGGCATGGCTCAGAACCCGACTGACTCTTCCCAAACAGGTCGATGTCATGTATCTCAAATGCATGCATTTTGCCGACGAGCGCCCATTTCAATTTGAGGAACGATGGGTCAGTCTGGATGCTGTTCCAGCCATGCGAGATGCAGATTTGAGCAAGGAAGGGCCAAATGAATGGCTGTTGCGCAAAGTCCCGTTTACGGATGCTGAGATCAATCTTTCAGCCGTTGGAGCCGATGACCAACTGGCTGCAAATCTTGCAACGACTCGAGGGACACCATTGTTTAGGTTGGAACGGACGACATGGCTGGCTGGCAGCCCAGTCACATTGGTTCGCATGACTTTCAGACCGGGGCATCAAATGACCACCCGATATTAAATTTCACCAACCCGGACTTTCCAAATCTGGACTGATCGCAATATGGTGTCACAGTCTTGATGGAATAGCATGACTGTATTGGGAGGAAAATCTTTGGCTAAATTTGTTATCGAACCGCATTTTCGCCTGCACGAATGGGTTGCGGAAGAAAAGGGATATTTTGCACAACAAGGACTGGACTATGAATTTCGTGAGTTGATCCGGTCCAGCGACGGGCAACATCATTCAACACCAAACAAAGTCGGTGCATTTCAGAGCATCGAAAAGGGGCGCAGCAGCAATGTGAACAGTGCCTGTCACTGGACCGTCAATGCGGCAGCATCAGCCGGCCATACGAAGCTTTATGCAAATGCCTATTCAGTCTCCCCGGCTGGCATATTCGTTCCTGCAGATTCACCCGTAAGAACACCCCTAGATTTGGCCGACGTGCCAATCTCTGTTGGTTTTCAGTCCGGCAGCCACTATTCAACCATCCAGGTGCTGGAACAATATATGGCGCGCGACGAGATAAACCTGGCCTTTGGCGATGGCTTGCTTTTCAACCGAATGGAGTTGTTGCTGGATGGAAAGATCCAGGCTGCATCACTCTTTAGCGGTCCCTATTACTTTGCAGAGCAGCTCGGATTTCGCAAAGTGGTGGATTCAACCTTCATGATGGCGGGGTCGGTCAACGGCGACGCAGACCCGGAAGATGTAAAAAAATACTATAATGCTCTGCGCCTTGCACAGCGGCAGATAGACGTGCGCCCCGAGCTCTATACGCATTACTACAAGAAGGAATTTCCCCAACGTTTCCATGAGCAGATGGATACGCGTCGCTGGGGTCCGGGTGAAAGGATCGTATTTGAACCTTATTCGCGAGAAGTCTTTGAAGATTCATTTGCATGGGTTCAGGAACGCAACATTTTTCCCGAGGGCGCCATGGGCGACGGGCGGTACGACGAAGCAATATTTGCCACCTCCTAGCGCCCGTCCGGTTTACAGCAAATCCTGCAGTTGCTGATCAATATTGAATTGTGGGTGCATG
>JBPCWM010000099.1:0-4103 GCA_051009515.1 Rhizobiaceae bacterium
GTTGCGGCACTGACCGCTGCCAGACCACCCACGGCCAGACCGGATTTTTTCAAAAAGCTTCGACGGTCGACCGTCGTATTCGCAATCGAGCCAAGTGTAGAACTTGCGGTCGATGACAGTCCGGGGCCTCTAGCAACCCTTCCTACCTTCTTCCTAAGCATGATTTTCTCCTCCAAATGTGCACCCCAAACGAATGCAACAAGAATATTTCCAATCCGTTCCAGCTTTAGAAACGAGTTGAGTCGTAGTAGGTTTTCACATGAAGCGTTTCGCGATAACCGCTTCCATCTTCATCTGGGACTTCTGAAGCATGAGCGCTTCCACCCGCGGCTAGCGCTGCGCCACCTAATACTGTCCCCAAGCTTGCAATCTTGAGGAAGTCACGTCTTTCAGAGACGTCTTTTTCTACTTTGGCCATCTGGCCCTCCTAACTCTGCCGCTCCATGAACAAGTCCGGTACATAGTTTCCCAGACTTATCTGATACGGGGGCAGAACCCGCATCACTTCAAAACGGTCACGCTCCCATTGAGAACGCGTCGGTTTCAATTTCTACAAAAATCCGCCCAATTGTGCCGACTGGTTGATACAGTCTGCTCGAATCTGCCGATTCCAAATCCCTAAAAAAGTGACCGGCCCATGGTTCGATATGAGCACTAAAAAATTCATTTTGGCCGGCCAGATTGAGCGGTTCGCCATAGCGGCCAACAATCAGGCCAGCCATCATTTCAAACAGCGACCCGATGTGATCTTCGGGTTCTTTGACGTCCTCATTGCGCGCAATGCCTAGTTCCCGCATCGAATTACGCAATTTCGCCAATGGTTTTTCATTCAGGAAACCTGTCAGATAATAAGAGCAAAAGGGCAATAGTTCGCCCCGGCCCATCCCGATAAACAAATCATCATATTCTCTGCGAACGGTGCCAACATCTGTGGATGCGGCAAGCTTCGACAAAGTATCAAAAGCACGGCCCATTTCAGAATCATCGCCGCTCAGTGACTGCAAATTTTCAAGTGATTCTTTTGTCGGCGAAGCAAACAACAGCTTGCCGACAAGCGCATAAACGTCGGCTCGCATTTGGTCTTCAGAAGCCAGAGTTATTGATTCTGCTTGATTCCGCAATGAACGGGCTCCTCCTGAATGAAATTAGACACCGAAGTTTTGGTTTTGACAAGCACCAAATGATCACCTGTTAATTTACTCAAACACGATTTGCGGCCTTGATGTCCCTTCTTGTTCGGCTTGAATGCGATTCATCACCTGATCTGCGATGCTGCAATATACCTTTGCATGCTGACTATCCGGAGCAGAAACGGTTACCGGTGTCCCGCCATCCGAATTGCTTCTGATGTCCATATGCAGCGGTATTTCCCCCAGAAACGGCACGCCTAGATTTTCGGCTTCGTCTCGAGCTCCACCATGACCGAAAATATCTGAGCGTTCCCCGCATTTGGGGCAAACAAACGTGCTCATGTTCTCAATGATGCCGAGTATGGGCACTTCCACCTTACGAAACATGTTAAGGCCTTTTCGGGCATCAATAAGCGCAATATCCTGCGGGGTGGAAACGATGACCGCGCCTGCCAGGGGGACCTGCTGTGCCATCGTCAGCTGTGCATCCCCCGTACCTGGCGGCATATCCACGATCAATACGTCCAATTCTCCCCAGGCCACCTCACGCAACATTTGAGTTAATGCTGATATCACCATGGGGCCGCGCCAGATCATTGGCGTTTCCTCTTCGACCAGAAATCCCATGGACATGACCTTAAGACCATAACCCTCCAGTGGATTCAGAATGCGTCCATTAGCACTGGGTCGATCGGAAATACCCAGCAATCGCGGCATTGAAGGGCCATAAATGTCTGCATCAAGAACTCCGACCTTCAGTCCATTCTTTAATAGGCCAAGCGCTAGATTGACCGACGTTGTTGATTTGCCAACGCCGCCTTTACCCGATGCAACCGCGATGATCGATTTTATACCCGGGACGCCGACCTTCTGGTTTGGGGCATCGGCTGCGGGAATGGCCATTTGTGCTTGCATAGGTGGCGGCACGCTGGCGGACTGGTCTGGCTGGGGTGACGGTCTCACCTTTGGCATTTCACCAGCCTTACGCTCACCCGTAAGCACGGCGAGAACCTGATCTACACCTTCCAGCTTTTTCACGCTCTGCTCTGCAGCGAGCCGCAATGGTTCGAGTTCCTGCGCCCTGTCTGCGGGCACATTGATGGAAAATATTACTTTCGCATCGTTCACAATCACTCCGCGGACCATGCCCAATGAAACGATATTGTCAGACAAGTCGGGTCCTTTTACCTTCGCAAGTCTTTTAAGGATTTGCTCCTCAGTTACCGTCATCGCCAAAACCTCTGTTCACTGCCCAAAACCCCAATCCAAAAAAGCACGCTACAGATTTCTCAAATGTTAGCACAGTGGCAAAACTAGCGTCCGTGAACCGACTCGTGATCGCAAAGTTGAAGCACCAACCAGACCAACTGAATTGACTTCTCCATCGCGCCTTGCACACTAAGGCCATTAATTGAGTGCATGCAATCAACCCGTGAGCTGAAATATAATGGTGAATCAGTTAAACCGACGAAATGTGATCGGAATTGCAGCTTCTGCTCTTGGCACTATCAAGTTTCCCTCGCTGGCATTGGCCCAGCAGACTGATGGCAGCTTCGAACTTCGTGCCAAACCAACTTTAACAAAGCTTTCTGGAACCAACTCCGCGGCATCTGGTCTGTGGCTGTACAATGGACAAAGCCCCGGACCAGAGATACGGCTGAAGCAGGGGCAACGGGCGCAAATCCGCTTCATTAACGAACTCGATCGGCCAACTTCTGTTCACTGGCACGGTATTCGCATCGACAATGCTATGGATGGAGTGTCGGGCCTGACCCAACCAGCCGTCCCGCCTGGCGGCACATTTGACTATGACTTTGTCGTCCCCGACGCGGGAACATTCTGGTATCACGCCCATCACGCCAGTTGGGAACAGGTAGCCCGCGGTCTGTACGGACCACTGATCGTTGAGGAACCCGATCTGATTGTTGATCGCCTACACGATCTCACTTTGGTCATTGATGACTGGAGGCTGGCTGAAGATGGTTCCCTGCATTTACCTAGCTTCGGCTCGCTGATGGATTGGAGCCATGCTGGGCGTCTCGGCAATTGGCTAACGGTGAATGGACAATCTCAACCCAGATTCCAGCTGAATGCCGGACAAAATTATCGCTTGCGCCTGATTAATGCATCAAATGCCAGAATCTTCAAAATTGATCTCGCTAATCTGAGCGCGGACATACTCGGCATCGACGGGTTTTTGTTTAAGACGCCCAGGGTGGCGACATCGGCCCACGTCGACATTGCCCCGGCTCAGCGGATGGACCTTCTGGTCAATCCGCTGCAGCCGATCAATGGTTCAAGCCAATTCTCCATGCAGGAAATTTCGACCGACGAGCCTTTGAAAATTGCCAACTTTGCCGTGAAAAAGTCTGATACGCCCCAACAGGCCAAACCAATCTCACTGCCTCAAAATGCTGTTGAGCCTGCCCGCATCGAGAAAGCAATCCGCGTTCCCCTGTTAATGACGGGGGGCGCAATGGGGCAATTGGATAACATCACCTATCAAGGTAAAGTGTTGAAGCAAGACGATTTGCGCCGCACCAAACAGCTATGGGCTTTCAATGGAACTGCAAATCTTGCCGATACTCCCTTGTTCAATGTCAAGCGAGGCCAATCGATCGTTCTGGAAGCTGAAAATCAAACTGCCTGGCCCCATGCGATGCATGTTCATGGCCACCATTTCCAAATATTGAGCAGAAATGGAGTTGAGCTTCAAAACAAAGATTGGCGCGATACATTCATCATTGATCGCAACGAAAAAGTTGCCGTCGCATTCGTGGCTGATAATCCGGGAAAGTGGCTGATTCATTGTCACATGCTGGAGCATGCCGCTGCCGGAATGAGAACTAGATTTGATGTGACATGATGGTCAGATCGCACCCGAGGCACTCGTCGAATGTTTCAAATATGCGGGATCAGGAATTGTTTGACAGATAGCTGTTTAGCTCAATTGTGAGTCTGTTTCATCTGCTC
>JBPCWM010000100.1:0-4043 GCA_051009515.1 Rhizobiaceae bacterium
AACGAACTGCGATTGTCAGCAGGAGATAGGTCGACCAAAGGTTTTAGTTCAGCATTCAAATCAGCTTAACAGAATTTCATAAGTTGTCCTTGCGCTCCGTCAAATTGCGAATCGCTCGAAAGTCAGACGTGCAATTTTAATATCTAATACCATCACTTTGAGATACTCCAGAAGAAACCACGCCAGCCAAAGATGTGCCTAACCCAGAGTTTAGCGCTTCTATTCCGAAGGTCTGCAAAGTCCGGAGCCTATGTGGACAGTCGGCTGAGACATCTGACGGAGAGGTTTATTTCATTTGCGGACCGATTTTTTTGGCTTTTGCCTGTGTCGGCTCCACTTCCAGCGAATTGATGCGCGGAAGCTCTTGGCAAAATCTCACAGGCGCAAGGGGAGTGTTGAACATGGTGTACCAGCACATCCTTGAACAAAGTTGCATCTGACGTTGTTTCAGGCCCAGCCAACAAACGCTGCCTTGACTCTTTTCGAGTGCGACAACTTGCCGTCAATCCGAAATGATAGGCATTTCGTTCCTTTGATAACTGCTAAAACCAAATGTACATTATGCAAAGGACAACAATCATGAAAAACACCATAAAATCAGTCATTCTGGCCATTGCCATGGGTGCATTCAGCAGCTCGGCATTCGCGGGCAGTGGAGATATTGTCGACACAGCAGCAGGAAACGACAAGTTCTCAACGCTCGTTGCAGCTGTGAAAGCCGCAGGGCTTGTTGAAACGCTGAAAGACGACGGTCCTTTCACTGTCTTTGCGCCAACCAACGAAGCCTTTGCGGCGCTGCCAGCAGGCACCGTCGAAAACCTGCTGAAGCCTGAAAACAAGGACCAGCTCATCGCTGTTCTGTCCAACCACGTCGTACCTGGCATAGTGATGTCTGGCGACCTGAAGGATGACATGACAGCCACAACTGCCCAGGGCAGCAGCATTACAATCGAACGCTACAAGGGAGTTATGGTCAACGATGCGCATATCGTTACCGCTGACATCTCCACCAGCAACGGAGTCATTCACGTTATCGACAAGGTCATCTTGCCGAACTGATCGGGTTTTCGGTTTGAAGATCGCTTTGGGTCGCAGATGCTAGTGCTGCGGCCCTGTGCCCTCTTTCAATTTCGGCTAGTTCTGAGCGTCCAGATAACAGATAGAAGGAGAGTAGCGTCGTGTCGATAGCCGTGATCTATCTCCTGATTGGAATGATAATTGCCGGTATGGTGCTGCGCAAAACCTGGGCTATTGCCCAAAAAGGCAGCGCAAGCCGCTCCCACCAATTGATGCGATTTCGGGTCATGGCGCAATTTCTGGTGGTGGCTGCCATTGCCACATTTGTCTTTTTCACCCGATAATCCCAAAGAAGCCTCATAAAAGACAAGCGAACGAGCTGGAGGTGGGCAACCATGACTTTTGCCCTGCCTGCCTTATCAAGGTTGCCCAGAGGTTTTGATGCAATGTCTGGAGGTTCCGACAAACGGAAAGTTCTGGCCTCAGACAGATAGTTTTCAGCACTTATTTGGCACAAAATAACCGGATTTTGGCTGGTTTCAAAAAGAAAGCGGAGCCTCCCACCTCCATGTGTGGGCTACAGCTTGCGCAATCCTACGCGCAAGCATTGGCTGGCAGGGGCGAATTGCCAGCCACGGAGGGAGCAAGGCATAGTTCATGTGCCATTTGCTCCCTCCGTAACAACATGAGGATATACAGATCAAAGCCGCCTCACAGCCGCTTTCAAATTTCAGGTGCCCTATTTTCAGGTCAAGTGGCATGTCGGGGCAGATAAGCAATCCAATAAGATGTTCCGGGGACAGTCTATCTTGCCAGTTTTATCGACATGCCTTCCAGATTCAGCGAAACATCAACACCCATCTGAACACCCACCAAAGCAAGCCGGACAGCTTTGCTGTTCACCATCACGGCAGTTTTTGCACCGGCTGCAATAGCAACCCCCGCCTCTGCTGCGGTGTATATTCCTTCTATATCTTCAGGCTTGCTTATATTTTTTACACTGCCCTGAAGTTCAACTGCTGAAAGCGTGATCTGCCATCCAGCACTCAAGCCACCAATGCTGAGAGGGTATGACTTACCCTGAAAAACCAAAGTTCCTTTGCCGCCGGAGCCTCCAATTACGAATGCAGCCTTCAAAAGCTTCATTGAAATTGTGCCGTTTTCGGCATGAGCAACATGCGTGCTGGCAATCATGCTCCCCAGAAAGACCAACGCGCTGGAAATCGCTATAAACTTTTGACGAAGCATTCTTTTGTTCTCCCAATTCCTGGCGCCGCAACTTCCCACCTGAAATAAGCAGGGCCCGACCCAGACAAATTATAATGATAGATCAGTAAGCTGATCTGGCTCCGAAAGCAAATATTAACACAGGCTTCAGTGCTTGATTATGCACCGTTGATTTGAGTTTCTGAGCCGGATTAAATCCTGACGCAGGGTCATCGCAGGAGGTTAGTCTTTGAGTTGATGGGACAAGTGCTACCTGCAGGGTTGTGTGGGATTCTTGAGCAAAATCTTGCAATCTGCCTGCCAACAAAATGCCTGTGGTCTTATCGCTGTTTGCAATGCCGTCGATAGTCTAGATGTTGCAATCATTCGTTGTCGCGGCAAGATAACCGGGTACAGTGGTATCAATTGGGTAACCCACTTAGAGTGGCACAAGTTTGGAGAGATATTGAATTGAACTTCAATTTCAATATTGGCTCAGCTAACATCTATCCATGAAGGAACAAATCGACCACGATGCCTACAAACCTGCAAAAATTGCAGTGTTGGTGGAAGCCGTCGGTGTAGAGAAGGCTCAATTGCCAGTTTGGCAGATGTTTGTTCTGGCAGTCCTTGCCGGTGCTTTCATTGGGTTTGGCGCTGCAGCTTACACAGCCGT
The DNA here is from genome assembly GCA_051009515.1 of Rhizobiaceae bacterium. Classification (GTDB taxonomy): domain Bacteria; phylum Pseudomonadota; class Alphaproteobacteria; order Rhizobiales; family Rhizobiaceae; genus Pseudahrensia. The sequence goes on from JBPCWM010000100.1 coordinate 2,900, forward strand.
AATGTCTGGTGTCGACACAAGTTTTGGTCCTTTCCGCCTACTTGGTGGAGTTGTATTTTCGCTCGGTCTCATACTTGTCATAGTGGGTGGAGCGGAACTGTTTACTGGCAATGCTCTTATGGTCATGGCCGCTGTCGACCGGAAGATCACCACAGGTCAATTACTGAAAAGCTGGGCCATCGTGTATGTGGGAAATCTGGTGGGTGCGGCCGGGCTGGCTTTGGCCTTTGGTATGTCTGGCCTTTTGGATGGACCAATAGGTGTTGTTGCAACAACTATCACTGAATCAAAAGCAGCATTGGAGCCAATGCAGGCATTCGTTCGTGGAGCTCTATGCAACGCGTTGGTTTGCCTGGCTATCTGGTTAACATTTGCGGCTCGAACTGCAGCAGGCAAGATCTTCGCCATCCTATGGCCGATAAGCGCATTTGTCTTGCTTGGCCTCGAGCATTCAGTTGCGAATATGTACTTCTTTCCGCAAGGTTGGTTGGCGTCCTCTCAAGTTACAATTGAGGCCGCTTCAATCAATCTGCTGTGGGTAACCCTTGGCAACATTCTTGGTGGAGCTGGAGGCGTTGCATTGGCATATCGCTTCGCTTTTCTCTACAAATCCACTTCGTGATGGATCAGTTTGCCTGTCGAGGCGCAGTTACTTTCGAGCGAAGAACGTGTTATTGCCGTTCAACAAATTAGGGAGTTTGAATTGACCCAGTATCCTCGAACCTTTTCTCATATCGGGCTTTCAGTTCCAGACGTCGACGCTGCGGTAAAGTTCTACTCTGAGGTGCTCGGCTTTTATGTAATCATGCCACCTACAGATGTAGTTGAAGATGACAGTGACATTGGTGTCATGTGTTCCGACGTTTTCGGACCCGACTGGCGAAAGCTTCGCATTGCGCACATGGCAACAGCTGATCGCATAGGTATCGAAATCTTTGAATTCGATGGGAATTATCCGCCCGACAACAACATTGATTTTAGACGCAATGGAACATTTCACTTCTGCATTCAGGACCCCGATGTTGAAGGGCTTGTGGAAAAAATTGTGGCAGCAGGTGGCAGGCAGAGGATGCCAATTCGTCATTACTATCCCGGGGAAAAGCCATACCGCATGGTCTACGTCGAAGACCCCTTCGGCATTGTT
>JBPCWM010000101.1:0-7138 GCA_051009515.1 Rhizobiaceae bacterium
GAATGGGCTGAAGGCACGCATTGCAGATGCCATTGGAGAACGGCGCGAAGTGGTCAAACGAGCCGGTATCGAAGCCCGTTTATCGAGCGAAAAAGTCGATGTAACCCTGCCTGTTCGCACCAACCCGCTGGAGAGCGGGCGTATTCATCCAATCAGCCAGGTCATGGACGAGATCACTGCCATTTTTTCCGATATGGGTTTCACAATCGCCGAGGGACCTGACATCGAAACCGACTACTACAACTTCACGGCCCTTAATTTCCCCGAGGGCCACCCGGCCCGTGAGATGCATGACACGTTCTTTTTCAATCCGGACGAAAATGGCGAGCGTCGTGTCCTGCGCACACACACTTCGCCGGTTCAAATCAGAACCATGGAAGCACAGGAACCACCCATTCGGATCGTGATACCAGGGAAAACCTATCGTCAGGACTCTGATGCCACCCATTCAGCCATGTTCCATCAACTGGAAGGGCTGGTTGTCGACAAGAAAACCAATATTGCCAATTTGAAATGGACCCTCCTGGAGTTCTGCAAAGCCTTTTTTGAGGTGGACTCAATTGACATGCGGTTTCGCCCCTCTTTCTTCCCGTTTACCGAGCCCAGCCTCGAAGTTGATATTCAATGCGACCGCTCTGGCAGTGAGGTAAAATTCGGAGAAGGCAAGGATTGGATGGAAATTCTTGGTTCAGGCATGGTTCATCCCAATGTCCTGCGTGCTGGCGGACTCGATCCAGACATCTATCAGGGCTTTGCGTGGGGCATCGGGATCGACCGCATAGCTATGCTGAAATACGGAATGCCGGATTTGCGGCCTTTCTTTGAAGCAGACCAGCGCTGGATTAACCATTACGGCTTCCGTCCGCTAGACATGCCAACCCTGTTTGGAGGGCTGAGCGGGTGACACGGTTCTCAGACGCAGCTTTGTTGCAGGGTAATTTTTCCCATATGGCGGCGGAATTTCGCGCCGGCAACCGCAACGCGCCACGGGCCAAAGACTGGAACAAGGTTTCTTGCGACAATCAGGCCGAAGAAGCTGCCCAGGAGATCGCTAAGCACATTTTTGCACTGCAGCAATCCGTGGACAATAAGACCGAGAAACTGGAAATCATGCACGCCACGGCGGTTGGCCCGATGAAGGTTTTGGCTCTGCTTCCTGGAGAAGGTGATGTGTTGCGTCTCGATGGTGTAAACGCCAAGGGCGACCCGATGGCCCTCGTCGTCCATGCTTCCCAGATCGCCCTGACTTTCATCAAGGTGGCACTGAAGGCTGATGGCGAAGAAGATGACGGGCTTGAAATCGGGTTCCTGATCTTTGACGAACTAAAGCAACGCCGCAAGGCAAGAGACAAACGGTTGCGCAAGCTCAGCCTTTCGACAACCCAGACCATCAAGCCCACGAAGAAAGTGGCAGGACGGAAAGCGAAAAAATGAAATTCACCCTCTCCTGGTTGAAAGATCACCTGAAAACCGAAGCAACACTGGATGAAATCGTCGAGACGCTGACCATGATCGGTCTCGAAGTAGAGGACGTGGACGATCGTGCTGCTTTCAAACCCTTCACGATCGCAAGAGTCCTGAGCGCGGAACGTCACCCCGACGCCGATAAATTGCAGGTCCTGTCAGTCGACACAGGAGATGGCAATCCAATCCAGGTTGTGTGTGGCGCACCCAATGCAAGAGCCGGACTCATCGGCGCATTTGCTGGTCCGGGCACTTACGTTCCCGGCATAGATATCACCTTGGGTGTTGGTAATATTCGCGGTGTGGATTCCCACGGCATGATGTGTTCGGAACGGGAGCTTGAACTTTCCGACGAACATGACGGCATAATCGATTTGCCGGACACCGCACCTGTCGGCACATCGTTTGCCGACTATGCCGACCTCAATGACCCAGTTATCGAAATCGGCATTACCCCAAACCGCCCGGATGCACTCGGCGTGGCAGGAATTGCAAGGGATCTCGCAGCAGCGGGTCTCGGTACTGTGGTTTCCCCGGATATTCCTGAAATATCCGGCAATGGCCCCTGCCCGGTCGATGTGGACCTATCAGCTGATGGCGCTGCGGAGTTCTGCCCGGCCTTTGGGCTGCGCCTGATCCGCAACGTTAAAAACGGCCCTTCGCCAAAATGGATGCAGCAACGACTCAAGGCCATTGGTCTGCGTCCGATTTCAGCGCTGGTAGACATTACGAACTATGTCACCTTTGATCGCGGACGCCCACTACATGTTTTTGACGCCGACAAGGTCAAAGGCAACCTTGCGGTTCGCCGTGCGACGGGTGAAGAAGAGTTTTTGGGCCTGGACGGAAAGAGCTACACACCAACACCGGATCATTTTGTCATTGCAGACGAAAACGGGCCGGAATCCCTTGCGGGGATTATGGGTGGTGAAGCGTCTGGCTGTAGCATTGAAACCAAAAATGTGCTGGTTGAATCGGCCCTGTGGGACCCGCTGACAATTGCCAGAACCGGACGCGAACTTGGCATCATCACCGACGCGCGCTACCGCTTTGAGCGCGGCGTAGACCCCGAATTCAACATGAAAGGGCTCGATTTTGGCAGCCAGTTGGTTCTGGAACTGTGTGGAGGGGAACCAACAGAAAGCCTGTGTGCCGGCGCGATACCAAAACCAGATTTCGCGATTTCGTATCCGGTATCAGAGGCCGAACGACTCACGGGTGTAGCGGTTTCCCCGCAGGAATCTACCGACATACTCACGCGGCTCGGATTTGGAGTGACGGGCAGTGGCGATACGCTTCAGGTCAAAGTGCCCGGAAGTCGGCCCGATGTTCACGGCAAGGCAGATCTTGTCGAAGAGATCATGCGTATTCGCGGCATCAACAACATCAAACCTCAACCTCTCCCCGCCTTGGGTGCCGTAGGCAGGAAAATTCTGACTACCGGGCAGACGCGCACGAGAAACACCCGCCGGGCGCTAGCAGCGCGGGGCATGAGCGAAGCGGTGTGCTATTCCTTCATTCCCAAGCCGCATGCAGAAGCCTTTGGCGGCGGCGCTCCTGAGCTTGCCCTTTCCAACCCCATTGCCTCAGACATGTCGGACATGCGACCCAGTCTGCTGCCAAGCCTGTTGGCCGCTGCCAAGAGAAACACCGACCGTGGCGTGGGCGATCTGGCTCTGTTTGAAGTCAGCCACACCTATCACGGCGTAGAACCAAAAGATCAGCACCGTGTCGCAAGCGGTGTACGCAGAGGTACGGCGCGTTTGGACAATACCGGGCGCTCCTGGTTGACTCCTGCGGTCGCTGTCAGTTGGACTGACGCCAAGGAAGATGCACTCGCAGTCCTTGCCGCTTGTGGTATGGATCCCGGCAAAGTTCAGATCGAAGCCGGTGGCCCGGACTGGTATCACCCCGGTCGTAGTGGAACCATAAAACTTGGACCGAAGGTGATCATTGGAACGTTTGGCGAGTTTCATCCGTTGACACTCGAATTGATGGACGTTTCCGGCCCCTTATGCGGGTTTGAAATCCAGTTGGACAACGTCCCGGAACCGCGCCGCAAGGCTAGCCGCAGCAAGGGAGCGCTAGTCCTGTCCCCACTGCAGTCGGTAAAGCGGGACTTCGCGTTCATCATGGACAAGTCCGTGGAGTCCTCTCTGGTCCTGCGTGCGGCCAACGGTGCCGACAAGAAGTTGATTACCGAAGTTCAAGTCTTTGATCTTTTTGAAGGCGCCTCCATTGGCGATGACAAGAAGTCGCTTGCCATCGAGGTGACGATGCAACCAATGGATAAGAGCCTGATAGAGGAAGAGATTGATGCAATCTCGGCCAAAGTTGTGGCTAACATTGAAAAAACTGTAGGTGGTGTTTTGCGCGGGTGACACGACCCGACAGGCCTGGGTTGGTCCGCCGCATTGAATTCTTTGGCATTTGGGGTAATCTGCTGTTGCCTTCGTGATTCATCGCCGATGGATAGGCATGGATCATGTGGCAATGCCCAACGCCGCAAGGGACACCAGTATGACCATAAAAATCGGCAAACTCGCAGGCCTGACCGGTGCTGCCCTATTCGCTATTTCTGCGGCAGGTCCTGCATTTTCGGCCACACCCGCCAAAAAACTGTTTGGCGCAAAGAAAGTTGCCGCTGCCCTGCCTGCAGCAGTCTATGGAACCTATGCCCGGGGCTGTGTCGCCGGCGCTGTCAAGCTCGACGATGACGGTCCCACATGGCAGGCCATGCGGTTGTCGCGCAATCGGCACTGGGCCCACCCGGAATTGATCGAGACTGTAAAAAAACTGTCCCAAGACGGAAAAATGGTTGGCTGGGATGGCCTATTGGTTGGCGATCTCACTCAGCCGAGAGGCGGCCCTATGCTGTCCGGTCACGCGTCCCATCAGGCCGGACTGGATGCTGATGTATGGCTTACAGAAATGCCCAACCGCCGCCTCACGCGCAAGGAACGTGAGGAGATGTCTGCAACCTCGATGCTGGCACGAGATTCCAAAGGAAATCTGAGCCACCAGAAACTGGACAAAAGGCAATTTACAAAAGCCCACGCTGGAATCATTCGTACTGCCGCTCAATACCCCAATGTAGAACGAATATTTGTTCACCCCACAATCAAGCAGGAATTATGCCGCCAATACCCCAAAAAACCTGCATGGCTGAAGAAAGTCCGGTCACAATGGGGACACCATTATCATTTCCATATCCGCATTGGTTGTCCGGCCAATTCACCGGGCTGCAAACCACAAGCACGAGTACCCTCCTATGGCTGCGACAAGGCCTCATTTGATTGGTGGTTCAAGGTCGCCTATGCCCCAAGAAAGAAGCCCAAACCGGCTGAAAAACAACCCAAGAAAACACAAAAGAAGCGTGAAATCACACTCAATCAATTGCCCCGACAATGCAAAGTAGTTCTCAATGCCCCTTCAAAGGGTGGCGCAACAAGCGCAACCGTGGCATCGGCGGCATTTGTACCTGCAGGTAGAATCCCAACCCCTTCACCGCGTCCGAAGCGTTAGATTTGGCACCAGGACAAGCGGTGCCAGTTGGGGGTCTACAACTAAGGTTTTCAACTGGTCAGACCAAGTTCCCGGCGCTTCGCCTTTGTGAGCTTGGCCGCTACCATCTCATGGGCAAGTTGAATATACCCCTCAACATCTCGGTCGCCTAACGCATCTTCGTGTTGAACCTGCACCCATTTGTAGCGACCGAGATAGGGCAATGGTGCAATCCCCGGCTCCTCAGTCAACATGCGAAAAGCCATATCGCTGGCCTTGAAACCAATCTTGAATGTATCATTTCCCTTGCCCCATTTGGAGGCAAGCGCAAAGACCTTTCCACCAACCTTCCAGACATGGGCACCACCCCACTGCACCACCATTTCAGTCGCGGGCAAGCTTGCGCAGTAGCTGTCGAAGTCTTCGACTTTCATCAGGTGTTGGCAGAGGAATCCGGGGCCGGACAAGCTATTCCTACCCCACCCAGATTGCAGTAGCCTTGCGGATTCTTGGCCAGATATTGCTGGTGATATTCTTCAGCGAAATAAAAGTCCGGTGCAGGTAGTATTTCAGTCGTGATTTTGCCGAGACCCTTTTGTGTAAGCGCCCTTTGATAGACGTCACGGGATCGTTCTGCGGCAAGTTTCTGCTCGTCTGAAACATAGTAAATGCCTGATCTGTATTGCGTGCCCGTGTCATTGCCCTGACGCATTCCCTGCGTTGGATCATGGGTTTCCCAAAACAGGTTGAGCAGTTTTTCCAGTGAAATTTCGGCAGGGTCATACACCACCCGCACGGTCTCATTGTGCCCGGTCAGCCCGGTGCAAACCTCATTATAGGTCGGGTTGGGTGTCATTCCCGCCTGATAACCAACTGCTGTAACCCAAACACCTTGTTGTTCCCAAAACAAGCGTTCCACACCCCAAAAGCACCCCATGCCAAAGTATATTTCCAACATTCCATCGGGGACGGGAGCAGCAATTGCACGCCCATTAACGAAATGAGTTTCTGCCGTAGGCAACGGGTCGGGCCGCCCGGGCAGAACAGTCTGTGCGGTTGGCATTTTCATTTTGCTGGTCAGGCGGTCAATCAAAAACATGGATAGCCTTTCTGGTTTGCGATTTGTCCAGTTAGCGGCTGGCAAATCGTCCATAGGGGTTTTCCCGTCGCTGGCCCAATTTGAGCAAGATCATGGCCAATAACCAAAACACAAGCCAACTAGGCAATTGCAAAACGAATTCAGCAACCGGGTCCCATAAATAAGGATGCGCCCATTCCTGTACAAGATCACGCGTTGACAACAAGGAAGCCGGACTGATCGTTCCCCAGGTTTCCGCAACAGGCGTCAGCACCAGTGCAGAAGCGGTAATTGACTTCGTGATGTCGAGGACGGCCAACACAACCGCCAGCGCCAAGACAAAAAATCCCAGAACCTTGAATACAAATTGGAACACGTCGCGCAAAGACCTCCCTGCATAATTATCGTTATACTGGAGATAGCGAAATTGTCATCAACCTGAAGTGATATTTGCTGATAAACTCCTAAATTCTCGCGCAAATCCGCCATGGCTGACGTCTTTAAACAGTCTCCGAAACGAGGTACTGCTCGACAATGTCCAATTTCCGCGAATCCGCACAAAGAAGGGTCAAATTGCTGTTGAATCTGCTTGCCCATTGTGTGTATATCCGCTGGTGCCGTTCGTTCGGTCCGTCCAAGATGCTGGACCGGAACATCTGCACGAGGTCAGTTGAACAGATTTGGCCAATGCGAATATGGAGAGGTGGCCGAGTGGTCGAAGGCGCACGCCTGGAAAGTGTGTAGGCGGGAGACCGTCTCCAGGGTTCGAATCCCTGTCTCTCCGCCAGTCACCCCTGACACGATTCTCTATTCATTTTATCTGCAACCAAAGCCCCGTATTTGCGCGGTTTTTTCATCTCATTCCTGATTACGGCCATGAATCATGTGCGTCTCTGACCGCGATTTGGGACGCATCTGTTGGCAAGTCTCTGCGTTTTGAGCACTAGGGTGAGTTTCCCATTAAGCAGGGATTATCAGGGAGTTTTTGCAAAAATGGGCAATAAACAGGGAGTTTTCAGAGGTTTCTTCCAAAACTCAAAATTTTTATTCATAAAATACAGTGGCTTAAAACCTATATTTTACAAACTCCCT
>JBPCWM010000102.1:0-2785 GCA_051009515.1 Rhizobiaceae bacterium
GCGTCTGCTGGCTTGCGCAGCCTTAATACGCGGATTTTCCGTGACGGCCTTTTCGACGGCCTGTTTGAGCGACAACGCATAGACCGCATTGCTCACCATCAAGCCAAAAAGAACCCCTATCAGCAATGGTGATCTCAATTTCAACATATTATTTCATCTGCATAGGGTTCTCGACCCAATTCAACACACACAGTTAGTTTGCTATGCGGCATCTTACATCTACATGCAGATATATGGCTCCCTCAAACACCACCGCCCAAAAGCGATGTCCCAACAACCAGAGTGTAAACCGTATACATCACGAAACAGCCGCTCTACTTGCAAAGTCGTATCACAGGATTCGGTGGAAAGGAAGCTAAGTTATTTTAGAGCAATGATTATCTTGTTTTTTCACTGGGAATATTTAAGCTCTTGCTTGGTGACGGGGTGAAGACGGGAAGTCAGTTGAAATTTGTTGGTATAGGGCGCCTTGTAGCTTTGCTTGTCCTCGCAGGATTGGTGATGATTCGTATCATGGATCCGACGCCTGTAAAAATCTCAAGGGCTCAGTCATTCGACACCTATCAGCGCATAAAGCCCAGGGAATATGTCCCGCAGCCCGTTGCGATTCTCGACATCAATGAAGAGAGCATTCGCGAGCTTGGTCAATGGCCATGGCCCCGTACGCGATTGGCCCAATTGGTGCAAAAACTGACTGCTGCAGGGGCCGTCGTTGTCGGTTTTGATATCATATTTGCCGAGGCCGATCGTCTGTCGCCGGATAAAATCGCCGACGACAATGATGCACTACCGGACGATATCAAAACCGCACTGACCAACTTGCCGTCCAACGACCTCGTCTTTGCAAATGCCATAAAGCGTTCACGCGTGGTACTCGGGCAGACCAGTGTGCGCAGCCAGCGCGATATTGATGAAAATTCAAGTACACAAATCGAGGACATGCCACACGCATTTCTGGGCGAGGACCCCCGCCCCTATCTGCCCAATTATCCGGCCATTGTTCAAAACCTGCCGGAACTGGAACAGTCAGCCATGGGGCGTGGCGTGTTCACGGTCGTTCCAGATGAAGATGGTGTATTCCGTCATGTGCCGATGCTCTTCCAGATCGATGGCAAATTGCGGCTTTCCCTGTCTGCGGAATTATTACGCATCGCAACGGGCGGACGGGCTTTTGCGGTCAGAACAGATGAAGCCGGTGTGAACGCGATCAAGATCGGCCGCACACTGATAAATACTGACCGTACCGGAACGGTCTGGCCCTATTTCACTCCCAACGTCCCGACCCGCTTTATCTCCGCAGTGGATGTGCTTCAGGACAAGATCAACCCACAACGTGTGCGCGGGCACCTGATACTGGTGGGCACCTCAGCGATCGGGCTTGAGGACTTCAGGGCAACTCCCATGGGCAGCCTCATGGCCGGAGTGGAAATTCACGCACAGGTTATCGAAAACATTCTGACCAACCAGATGCTGGTTCGACCCAACTACGCCATTGCCGTGGAACTGCTGACGATCCTGATAGTCGGACTATTGGCGATAGCCGCCGTGCCTTTTCTCAGCGCCTCCTGGGCTTTCATCTTTGCAGCAGCAGTCGTGACCGCCTATATCGGTGGATCCTACTATGCGTTTGCCAATTACAGACTGCTTATAGACCCGGTATTCCCGTCGATTACGGTGGTGATCATCTTCATGATCCTGGCAACCTTCAACTATCTGCGCGAAGAAAAGAAGCGTCGCGAAATTCGCAGTGCATTTGGGCAGTATGTATCGCCGGACCTGGTTGCAGAACTGGCTGACAGCCCTGAGGGACTGGCGCTTGGGGGAGAAACCCGTGAGCTGTCCATTCTTTTTAGTGACGTACGCGGATTTACGGCCATCTCGGAAAGCTTCAAGGAAAATCCGCAGGGGCTGACTGTATTAATGAATGAATTCCTGACCGAACTTTCGAACGCCATTCTAAAATTCAACGGGACGATTGACAAATTCATGGGCGATGCTGTGATGGCGTTTTGGAATGCGCCAGTTCAGCACGAACTCCACGCCAAGGCTGCCTGCGACGCCGCGCTCGAGATGTTGCACAATGTTGACATCTTGAACAAGAAAAAAGCTGCAGAACATGCGGCCATTGAAAATGAAGATGAGCGCGGCCCTCTGCACCAGATCAATATTGGAATTGGCATCAACACTGGTGACTGTGTTGTTGGCAATATGGGCAGCGACCTGCGTTTCGACTACACTTGTCTGGGCGACCCTGTGAACCTGGCTTCCCGCCTGGAGGGCCAATCCAAACCCTATGGCGTTTTGATTATTCTCGGTCAGGCCACCGCTGTCTACGTCAAAGACGAAATGGCCGTCCTGGAAATTGACCGCCTGCGCGTCAAAGGCAAACAGGAACCGGAAACTGTGTATGGTCTATTCGGGGATTCTGAATTAAATGACAACAAGGATTTTCAAGAACTTCAGCGCCTCAATGACTCCATGCTGAAAGCCTATCGGGCTCAGGACTGGGAAACAGTGACCGCGCTCCTGGAACTGATGAAAGATCAAAGTGACAAGGTCGACATTGATCTCGACAATTTTCTTTTCATGTATGAAACCCGCATTATCGAATTTCAGGAAAATCCGCCCGGCCGCGATTGGGACGGCGTATATGTGGCGACATCCAAATAGGTCTGCTGTGGTTACCAGCAGACAGGAAACCTCCGCATTTTTTGGTTGCTTATTCGGCTTTGCATTTGGCAGACTTTTTCAATGACTGTGAAAGAACCAAGTTTTTCCCTCGGAA
>JBPCWM010000103.1:0-2874 GCA_051009515.1 Rhizobiaceae bacterium
TCCAGATTTTCATGGACGTTGCATCGACAAGAAGCTCTGCCGTCACGATGACTGACCATCACACGTGCTTCTGGAAGGCAAGCACATTACGAATGTAGCTAACGCCTATTATGTCTTTACGCTCAGGATTGTTGTTCAACAGATTTGTATGACCAGACATCCACCTGGAAAATTGGAGACATCGATGAGTATATTCAGCCGCCGAAGTTTGTTGAAAGCGGGCGTGTCCGGCGCAGCGCTCTGGTTGGCATCGGGTAGGACACTTGGTCAGACCAACTCACTGTCAGATATTGGCACATCAATTTTGCCTCTTCCAAATGTAACGGTCTACACCGCCCGTGAGATACTTACGCTTGATCCAGACAAACCTGTAGTAGAGGCTGTGGCCGTCGTGGGCCAACGAATCCTGCTGACCGGAAGTCTTGAAGATGTTGTTGATGCCCTTAAGGGTCAACGCCATACCGTAGATACCAGATTTTCAGACAAGGTGATCGTGCCTGGCTTTATTGCTCAGCATGACCATCCCCTTTTGGCAGCACTCACCATGTCTTCTGAAATCCTCTCGATCGAAGACTGGGTTCTGCCTCTTGGTACGGTCCCGGCTGTCAAGGACAAGCAGGATTTCATAGACCGCCTGACAAAAGCCGTTGAAGCGAGAACAAATCCCGATGAACCGGTTGTAACCTGGGGATATCATCCTGCGTTTTTCGGTTCGTTGACTCGCGATGACCTTGATGCAATCAGCTCGACACAACCAATTCTGGTGTGGGCGCGATCCTGCCACGAAATGACCCTGAATAGTGTTGCGCTGGAAACCAGCGGCGTCACACAGGAACTGGTCAACGGGTTTTCCTCAACCGAAAAGATGCAATCCAGCTTTGCAGAGGGCAGATTCTGGGAACAAGGCTTGTTTGCTGTTCTGCCTAATATAGCACCTCTTGCGGCATCTCCCGAAAGATTGCGTGCAGGTCTGGAATTGACCCGAGACTACATGCACACAAAGGGAGTTACCTTTGGCAACGAACCAGGAGGCATCCTTTCAAAGCCAGTGCAAGACGGAATTAACGCAGTGTTTTCGAGTCCTGACATGCCTTTCAGGTGGTCGTTTATGCCGGACGCAAAGTCTCTGGTTCAGTTGTATTCCGACGACGATCAGGTGGTCACGGAAACAGAGAACCTTAGCAATTGGTATGGCGGAATGACGAGTATGTCACCCAAGCAGGTCAAGCTGTTTGCTGACGGTGCAATCTACTCTCTTGAAATGAAGGTTCGCGAACCTTTCCTTGATGGTCACGACGGTGAGTGGATGATGGACAAGAACGACTTTGACCGGGCGTTTCGCATTTACTGGGATTCGGGGTATCAGATCCATGTGCATGTTAACGGAGATGCGGGGTTGGATCGGGTGTTGGATACCCTGGAACTGAACCTGCGTCGCAATCCACGTTATGACCACAGGACAGTTTTGGTGCACTTTGCGGTAAGTGCAGAAGATCAGGTAGAGAGGATATCGAATCTCGGCGCCATAGTCAGTGCAAATCCGTATTACGTCACTGCACTCGCCGATCAGTACTCACAGGTCGGCCTCGGGCCAGAACGTGCCAATTCCATGGTCCGTCTAGGTGATGTATCGAGGGCAGACATATCTTGGTCTCTTCATTCGGACATGCCAATGGCTCCGGGCGATCCCTTGTTCCTGATGTGGAGTGCTGTGAACCGATTAACATCTTCGGGGCGTGTTGCAGGTCCAGAGCAACGTGTTAGCGCTGACAACGCTTTGCGGGGTGTTACAATTGAAGCCGCGTATTCGCTCAAACTCGAAAATGAAATCGGTAGTATCGAGCCTGGAAAGCGGGCCAATTTGACAATTCTCGACAGCAATCCACTCAAGGTTGACCCGATGAATATACGGGAAGTGAAAGTCTGGGGAACAGTAATGGAGGGAAGGGTGCAGCCGGTATTGTCTTCGACAAAGAAGGCGTCATTAAAACCATCTGGTGCCAATGCATCCCAGATGTTTGCAGAAGCATCATTCGAACATGCGCTGAAAGTGGTTCATTCCCATCTGTAACATTGAAAGTATTTTTCTGATCTAAAGCCGTTCGATGCCTAGATTACATTGACCGCTCATCAGGTTGCAGCGATCAACCAAGCATTTTGTCGCGCTTCAATCGGCATCAGACGGAAGGCGGGAAGAACCCTGCGCTTTATATGCGCAATCTGCGAATGACAGTGTGGTGGATCAGGCGTACAACGATACACAAAGCTTGGGTTCAAGTTAGTCACGCAAGACTTGGCAAAAGTTGATGTTGGCCAAACCTGAACCATTTCTGAAATCTCGGAGAACAGCAGGCTCCATGCAATGCTCAAGATTTACATGCCCAGAATGTGAACGCGGTTCGTTAAACTCCCAATGGCTGTCAATGGCGGTGATCTGCATGGGCCGCGTCAAGAACCTATGGTTTCGCCGCTGCCGTTGTTTGCGGGCGGCGGCCGCGTCCACACCTTCTGCGCGGACGTCCTTGTAAGGCACAAAGGTGGGGATTGCGCCTTTTTGCAAGAACCATCACTCATCAAATCCTTCCAGCTTAAAGGGGAGAGTATCCAATGAAAGTGATAAGGATGATGGAGAGGGTGTCCCACATATGCCCCACCCCTGAGACATATAGCATTGGGCGAACGGCGAACGCGCCTTGCTCAGCAAACAAATGTGTCGTCTCAGCATCTTACAGCGGTACGGAAACATAAAGCCCGAGCGATCGCATTTGATCAACTGACAGGCCGCATCTCAAATCAAAATCCCAGCCAAATTCATTTTAAATCGGTGGCCGCATCGTCTTGTATATGGGCAGAAACGATGACTTCCCTTACGGT
>JBPCWM010000104.1:0-3760 GCA_051009515.1 Rhizobiaceae bacterium
GCCTGACGCAGTGTCTCAAATTGGCGTATACGTGCCGTCGGCCCCATGAATTGCACGAAGACTGCAACAACGAGATCAAAGGACCGCGACCAATCCCAGCCTTCCCAGTCGTTGACATTGGCCTCAATCCCGACACCTGCCTTGGCAGCTAGCCTGCGCGCCCTCTCAACCGCTGTTGGTGAGAGGTCAAAGCTAGTGACCGATAGACCCTGCTTGGCCAGCCAAACACTGTTCCGTCCCTCTCCATCAGCTGCACAAAGACAGGTGACTGCCCCATCAATGATCCAAGGTTTCTCAACCAGCATTTGTGCAGGTGCTTCTCCGAAAAGGTAACCATCCGCGTTGACGTACCGATCTTCCCACATCATCGTTTTCCTTTTTTCAATAACCGGTTCGCGATCAATAACGAACCTTTGGGTGCCCGCCAATTGGCGAAGTCGCCTTGCAATAATGCGTTGATCCATCGAATGACGGTCTCCATGGTTCGCGGCAAACCATCAGTGGTGCAAACTTCAAATTTATTAGTCAGATAACGATTCCATCGAGTACGCTTTTGAGTACACTTTGAAAATTGTTCAGCGATGGGGACGATTGACGTGAAGTACGTGCAGCCCACAAAGTACGTTAACAGTTGCAGTCGCAAGGTACCCCAGAACCTGTTTGAGGCTCACAATGGGATGCCGAGGTTTATTAGGCAACTGGGTTCAGCCCCGGGAAAGATACTGAAGACCTGTTCGTTGGCAGAACGTTGCTGAAACATGTTTTTCTGTCATCTTCTGGACACAGTTGCGATTCGTCCAGTAAGTACTTAATCCAATGACACTGCAAGAAAATTTTGGTCCGCCACTGGTTCCAAATTTGCAGCAGAAATCAGATTTTAAAGGCGCTTAAATGGCAGAAACGACGCACGAATCCGACACTGGTCGATTGTTGCGAATTGTTGAGAACCCCATTTTCCGGATTGCCATGCCTCTAATGATCATGGCGATTTCGATTTTCGTGCTGCAAAAACTGGCTGCCGAAGTGCATTGGAGCGATATACAGACAGATATTGCTGAAAGTTCCTGGACAACTCTTGCAGCGGGATTGATGTGGACCACCGTTAGTTTCGTCGGTCTATCATTTTACGACGTATTGGCAGTTCGTAGCGTGGTCAAGGGACAGACCCCGATGTGGTTGGCCTCGTTAGCAGGCGCAAGCAGCACAGCAGTGTCAAACCTGCTGGGGTTCTCCTACGTTACCGGAACCGCTGTTAGATATCGAATATATGCGTCACTCGGGCTTGATCTGGGCAGAGTGGCAGGTGTGATTGCAACCTCATGGGTCGGCTTCTGGATGGGTTTGATCATGTTGACTGGGGTTCTGTTTTCAATGCACCCAGCGAACTTGTCTTCCATTCTGCCACTGGACAATACGACAGAAACCGTCATCGGCGGTGGGTTGCTTGTGGGGTTGCTCGCTTTGATTGTTTGGTTGGCGCGCGGCAAACGACAATTCCAGTTGGCAGGTTTTTCATTTGATTTGCCAAACGGGCGACTAGCAACTGGCTTGACGGTTGCTGGCGTTGTTGATCTTGCTGCTGCGGCCATGGCGCTTTACGTGTTTATGCCAGCAGACCTTGTCCAGAGTTTCCCCTACTTCTTCGTGATTTACGTGGCGGCGGTTGGGCTTGGCCTTCTCAGTCACGCGCCTGGAGGTCTGGGGGTTTTTGAAGCCACAATGATCGCAGGGATGGGAGCTGCGGGCCGTTCTGACGTCCTGGCTGCTCTTTTGCTCTATCGAGTAGTCTATACCCTGTTGCCCTTTTTGGTTGCAGTAGCCGGTCTTGGTCTTGCGTGGATCGCTACCCAACGCGGTGCAATATCCAAATCTGCCGTTCAGGTATACAACCTGACGCGCCCCATAATTCCATTTGCGACGGCGGGCATCGCGCTGATGGCGGGGGCAATTTTGTTGATATCGGGGAATTTGCCCGCAGACTCGACCCGCCTGGGTGTGCTTCGGGACATCGTTCCACTCTCATTCATCGAGACCTCACACATGATGGGAAGCGTTGTTGGCCTCCTGCTTGTCATCATTTCGCGCGGCCTTTACCGCAAGCTTTACCGCGCTTGGATTGTCGCGATGCTGCTCATGGTGGTCGGGTTTTTCTTGTCGTTGGTCAAAGGCCTCAACTGGGAAGAAGGCGTCGGAATGTTGGTTTCGATCGTGACGCTTGGGGCGTTTCGTTCCGCATTCTACCGTGTCGAAAGCGCCTCGGTGTTTCGCTTGAATGGCACTTGGATCATAAGTCTTGTCACCCTGCTTGCTGTAATAACCTGGGTCGGCTCCATGTCTTATAGCCATGTTGAATATCGCGATGCGCTTTGGTGGGAATTTGCTTGGCACAGCGATGCGTCGCGGTATTTACGAGCCAGCCTCGTCGTCTGTCTGCTGCTTGCGGCAATCGCGCTCGATTCTATTCTAGCCAACCGGCATACGTCAAAACGCGGTGGTCCTATCCCGACCGTAGTGCGAAAACTGGTGGCGGAAAGCGAAGATACAGAAGCAAACATGGCGCTGATCGGAGACAAGTCATTCCTTATTTCAGATGATGGAAAGGCCTTTTTATCTTATGCAGACTCCGGCACATCGCTGATCTCCAAGGGCGAGCCGGTCGGCGCAGTGGAGCAGGGACGAGATCTCATCTGGGAACTGCGCGAGCAGGCGGACCGGGAAGGCAAACGCTGCGCCTTCTATGCAGTGTCACCTCGTTACTTGCCAACCTATCTGGATTTGGGCTTGTCTATTATGAAAATTGGAGAAGTCGCCCGCGTAAGTTTGGAAGATTTCACATTGGACGGCTCGTCTAAGAAGGGCTTCAGACAAGCACGAAACAGAGCAAGACGGGAAGGTTGTACTTTCGAAGTTATGCCAAAGGAGGAAATTGCCCCGATTCTGCCGGAACTGAAAGTCATTTCGGACGATTGGTTGGTATCAAAACAAGGCGAAGAGAAAAGTTTCGCGCTCGGTGGTTTTGAAGAAGACTACGTGTCAAATTTCGACCATGCAGTTCTTCGAAACCCAGATGGCGAAATAATTGCCTTCGCAAACCTTTTCCAGAGCGGCAACAAGCACGAGTTATCGCTGGACCTCATGCGCTATTTTCCTGGTGGACCAAATTTTGCAATGGACGCCTTATTCGCTGAGATGATGCTATGGGGTGCGGAGCAGGAGTTCCGTTGGTTCTCCCTAGGTTCTGCACCATTCTCCGGCATCGACAACCGGCAGCTTGCATCGTTCTGGAACCGTGTTGGCGGCTTCGTCTACGAACATGGTGAGCATTTTTATCATTTCGAAGGGCTGCGTTCGTTCAAACAAAAATTTAATCCAGTCTGGGAACCTAATTATCTTGCAAGCCCCGGGGGGCTTGCTGTGCCGCGTATTCTGTATGAAGTAAACGTACTCGTGTCAGGCGGCATTCGTGGTTTGATCAAATAACCCATTAGGAGTATGGAACTTTAAGGCGACCTCAAAACCGTTTTTGAGATTTTGTCATGTCCAGGGTCGCAGGTACTGCTTTCAGTGCGGGTTGTCTATAATGTTTACAGCCTGTGTCGTCTCAAGAACACCAAAGATGCGTCCATGTTGCTTCGTCTGCCTTTTACGTTGTTTTTCCTGTTGGTTATGGTTGTCAGTAACTTAGTGGCTGGAACTTTGGACGGTATCCTGCCACCGTCTGCATTGGTCAAATGGGGCATCAGCCATGACAGTGTAAGGG
>JBPCWM010000105.1:0-4308 GCA_051009515.1 Rhizobiaceae bacterium
CCGGTAATAAGAGCAAACTTCATGAATTTCCCCTGAAAAAACCCGTTGTTCGAATAAAATAGTCCTGCAAGGTTTGGTCAAGCCATTTGGTCTCGCGACCTGGTTTTCATAAATCTGCTCGCTTAGCTGCAACCAACGTTCAATTTCAGGATCGCTCAAGATCCAACGAGTTCATGGAAACCGGAAGAAAGCGATTAGGTGGCGACACTGCCTGCCGTTCGCCCAACCGATTGCCATCAGTTCCTCCGGGTTCTCAGGCGCATGATCAATCTATAGGATTTGGGGCTGTCCAACCCAATGAAACCAGATGATCCAGCACCTCTTCTGCATGTTTTGGGTCTTTGTAAATTCCTCGTAGCATTGTATCGAGGTTGACATTTGGCCAGGCAGTTTCCAGTTCGCCAATTTTCTTGCGGGCAGCTTTTGAAAGGCCAAGGGCATTAAGTCCTGCGGCTTGAAATGCTATTGAAGGCGCACTGACAGGGCCGCCATGGTCTGTCACCTCCTTGAAGGATTTGAGCGAATCTGTGTAATTCTTCAAATGGAAGCTCGCCGCTGCATAAATGTTGCGGTTGGCAAACCTTTGATTTGTGGCACCCAGCTCCCGGCCCTTTTCGGCAGCTGAAGCAGCCTCTGAAAAATGTCCAGAGAACAGCGCAACGGAACCAAGAAAATCGAGTATGTTTCCATCTTCTGGCGCCAGTTCTGCTGCTCGTCTTGCCAGCCGTATGGCCTCTTCATAATTTCCGTTGGCAAATTCAGTCCACGAGCGCGCCGATTGTGCCCACGCATCGGTCGGGTCCAGGCGTATTGCTTTCTGTGACATGTGACCTGCGCTGGCCAGCAATGTGGATCGTGCCTCTCCCGGTGGAGTAATTATCGCCAGTGTGCCAAGCGCCTGCGCAGCCCCGGCATATCCTCCAAAATAATCAGAATCGAGTTCGATAACTCGTTGAAAGACCTCGTTTACCAGTTGCTGACGTGGACGGTCGAAGATCGGAAACATCATCAATCGCGCTTGTTCAGCAAGATTAACCGCCTGCAGTGAGGCAGGGGATTTATCGAAGATGGCTTGTCGCTCGAAAGTCTTTGTCGGTCTGGAAATGGCAGAATCCGGAATAACATTGTCAGGTTCGTCTATAAATACCTTTGATAAAGTAAGGCCGATCAATGTTCCCGTCACAAACATGGCCAAGGCAACAAGGACAGACTTGAGTCTGTTTCCTGACGCTTCGATCTGAAGTTTCTCAACACGTTCGAACCGTGGACGATAGCTGCCAGTATCGACATAAATTCGCACCGGATCCGCAGCACCAACAGTGTCTCCATAATGATCGAGTATCTGCCGCAATCGCCGGGCGTCAACACGCACAACATTGTCGCTGTCGACACCTTCAACCGGCTCTCTGTCATATACATCCTGGGCAATCGTCTTGCCGAGAATATTGTCGCCCCGACCCGCAATCTCTTCTTCCACTATGTAGGTGAGGAATCGTTTGAGTCGCTCGAGAGATGACAGAAACTCACTGTCACAAACCGCAGCCAGAGCGGCCTGTTTTTCTTCTGTAGTGATTGTTTTTTGTGTCACAGGCCTACTCCCCGTGCATAGCCACGCCCACTCTGGACTTGGAATATGCCAAGAATTCAAACGTGAGTCACCCCGATCTCACAGTGACTCCGTTATGCAGTCAACCAATAGCCCTAACACTGTTTACGCGAACATCCCCGGTTCACGGGGTTGACGACGATTGCGACACCAATGTCACTGCGTTGGGTGTTTCATAGCACAGAAGGACTGCAAAAATGCGTAAAAAATTACGATCACTCAAGCTGTCCGGCTATCTCTTGGCCGGTATTGCTTTCGGCACATGGTTGGCCATGCCGGGCGGAAACACCAGAACGATAAGCGAATTCTTCGGCCCTTCCTCGGCCTTGGCTCAGGAAACGGTGGAAGTGTCCCCGGTCAAGGCACGGGAGAGGGACACGTATTATCCGAACAGTGAAGACCTCAACCCGGATGAAATGCGGGTTATTGCCTGCGGGACAGGAATGCCAACAACGCGGGCTTTTCAGGCTGCGGCCTGTTTTCTCGTGGAACTGGGTAATGGCGACAAGTTTCTTTTTGATGCTGGCTCCGGCTCAGCCGAGCGAATTTCATCTTTGCAAATTCCCTACAATTATTTGGACAAGGTTTTTCTTGGACACCTTCATACCGATCACTTTGGTGGATTGCATGACCTCTTCATTGGCGGTGCTCTGATGGGTCGCAACGTTCCTTTGAAAGTATGGGGCCCCAGCGGAGCAGCGCCAGAACTTGGCATCGCCTATGCTCTGGAACACATGCAAAAAATGTTGACTTGGGACCTTGCAGGTCGCGTTGGAAATGTGGATTTCCGTGGGTACAAAATGGAAGTCACGGAGTTTGACTATAAACTTGAGAACGAAGTGATTTACAATGAAAACGGTGTGCAGATCAGAACGTTTCCGGCGATCCATTCGATTGACGGTTCCGTCAGTTATTCTCTGGAGTGGAACGATTTGAAGTTTGTTTTCAGCTCGGACACCTACCCAAACAAGTGGTTTATTGAATATTCCAAAAATGCAGACCTGGTTATCCATGAAAGTTTCATTGCTGTGCCGCAACTGGTTTCAAAGATGAAGTTCACGCCTGAATCGGCGCTCTTGGTCGGTACTCAGGTCCACACAGCTCCGGAAGCCTTTGGCAAAGTTATGAGTGAGATCAAGCCACGCATGGCGGTCGCGTACCACTTCTTCAACGACTTTGACACAACTACGGCGGTTTATGAACGAATTCGCTCGACATATGACGGACCCTTGAGCCTGGCTCAGGATTTCATGGTCTGGAATGTCACCAAGGATGAAATCCGTACCCGGATGATGGTTGCCGAGGAAGCAACATGGGCGCCTCCACTGGCCTCTCCTGCTCAAGCTCCAAAGGACAGCGAAAGGGTGGAAATGGCTGAAAAACTTGGGTTGGAAACTCTGGATTTCAGCGAATTCATAGCTGGCGGGGTTTTCAACGTAGATGACGTGTTGCGCCCGATCTATGAGGACGCGAGCAAGGCAATGGGCAAGGACTTCCCCTATCCCGAGAATTCAGAACCCAAATAAGCGGCAAGTGGACTTCGGTGGGAAGACAAAGTGCCTTCCCGCCGGCACTCGCGCACCTCATTTCTGCCACCCGACAGAACTTTTTACAGGAGAAGCGTTGATGAAACACGCTAAACTATTTCTTGTCGTAGCGGTTTATTCTTTCATCTCAACAGCAGCTGCACACGCAGATCTTCGTCCGGCCAACGGTGCGGAGTCAGCTCCCAACTTCGCGGAAATCAGCTTGCAGAACGACCTGGTACAGGTAAAATTGGAAGTAGATTTCAGCGATCTTCCAGCCTTTGTTTCATCTGCTGCTCCGGGCAGTGATCCCGCCGCCGAACTGTCACGCAGGATCGGCCACACTTTTCTTGTCCATGCGGATGGAGCCAGACTTTCACCGACAACGGGTGTTGTCGAAATTCGAGCAAGAAAGCCGCGGAAGACCGTTGCTCAACCTGCTAACGGCAATCGTCAGCCGCAAAAGCGGAGCAATCAGGTTGTGTATGCAGTCTTGGATTACCGGTTTGAAGGCAAGCCAACAGAAATCACCCTGACACCGCCTCTTGATAAAGAAGGCATGCCGATTGTCACGATCGGATTTCAAACCTCTCATAGCGGTGTTCCGGTAACGGATTATCGGTATCTCTCCCGCGCGGAGGCGCTGCGCCCGAACTGGGACGACCCCTGGTACAGTGCATTCGACAATCCTAATCTGACGAGGCATCACAAATCCGCAATCATGTCCTTTCTGGATGTTGGACCCAGGGAAATTCGCCACGAAGTGATTTTTCGACTTCGGGATTTGGAGACGTGGGCAGAATTGAATTTGGGAGACGCTGCCGACCTCAATGCCACTGCACTGGCAAAAATCAAAACCAAGGCCATTGCGGTGTTCAAGCGCAGCAATCCACTGATGATCGACGGAGTGATGGCGACCCCGGCAGGTGCAAAAATTGAGCAGTTGTCGATCTCGGCGACCGGTTTGAATGTGTTGGAAGAAACAACGAAAGCTGATCGAAAAACGGCACTGTTCGGCATTGTCCTGTTCTACCCCCAGCAGTCGCTTCCTGAAGAAGTCGAAATGCAATGGACGCTTTTCGACAACGGTTCACCGCCGCTGCCTGTTTTGATTTCCGATCCAAAAGGCGCCGTACCAGCTCAAATTACACCTCAAGATCCCTCTGTGATCTGGAA
>JBPCWM010000106.1:0-4835 GCA_051009515.1 Rhizobiaceae bacterium
TATTGGACGGGAAAGTAAGTGGCAGAATTCGAGAATCTTGGGCAAAAACAACACAGTTATCGTCGGTGCGGGGATGGCGGGTTTGGCAGCAGCGATCCGGCTGGCAGCCCGAGGCGAGCCGGTCACGTTGCTGGAGAAACAGACATATCCCGGCGGGAAGATGCGCCAATTGCAGGTGGCCGACGCTTTGATAGATGCAGGGCCTACCGTTTTCACTATGAAATGGGTTTTTGATCAGCTGTTCGATGAATCGGGGGACTCGTTTGACGTTTCTGTTGGTCTGAACAAGGCGGACACACTTGCTCGCCATGCCTGGGACAATCAGGGGTCATTCGATCTGCATGCCGACCGTGGGCAAACAGAAGCAGCGATCGGTGACTTCTTTGGAGCAAGGAGTGCAACAGGTTATAGAGAATTCTGCGCCGATGCTCGGTCGATTTTTGAGACGCTGCAATACACTTTTATGGCGGCGACGCGTCCCAATCCAATGCAATTGTCCTACCGGATTGGCCTGCACCGATTGCCAACTCTTTGGAACCTGAAGCCATTTCACACCCTTTGGCAGGTGCTCGACAGCTATTTTCCGGACCCCAGATTACAGCAATTGTTTGGTCGCTATGCGACCTATGTTGGTTCATCTCCGTTCCAAGCTCCTGCTACCTTGATGCTCATCGCTCATGTAGAGCAGGAGGGGGTCTGGTACATTGACGGAGGCATGCACGCGCTTGCCCTTGCAATGCGGGACAGGGCGACTTCACTTGGAGTGGATTTCCGGCCCGACAGCGAAGTATCTGGTATTATTGTGGAGTCTGGTTCTGCCGTAGGTGTTGCGTTGACTTCTGGCGAGGAGGTTCGCGGTGAACGCATCGTCTATTGCGGTGACATTTCACGCCTGAACGCCGACTATTTTTCCAATGCCAAATCGCCGACGTCACCAGTTAAACCGAAGCACCGAGCCCTTTCTGCAATCACGTGGAATGTCGTAGCCAAGACTTCTGATTTTCCGTTGCACAGGCACAACGTGTTTTTCTCTGGCGATTATCCAGCGGAATTTGAAGCGATTTTCCAAAACGGTCAGGTGCCGATTGAACCTACTGTTTATGTTTGCGCCCAAAACCGCAATGATAATAGCCAGCTGATTTCTGGCGAGAAGGATCATATGCTCTGTCTGATAAACGCACCGGCCTTTGGAGATTCTCGACGTTTGACCAAGTTTGAAATGGAAACACACTGGGGCGCTACATCAGCCAAAATGAACCAATGTGGGTTGAAACTTGAGCGCGCTGAGCGGCAGGCGACTGCAACTCAGCCTGTAGATTTTAACGAACTTTTTCCAGGCTCTGGAGGAGCTCTCTATGGTCGTGCCTCTCACGGTTGGTTGGCATCATTTCAGCGTCCGGGATCCAAGACCGCATTGCCAGGCTTTTACATTGCTGGCGGCAGCACCCATCCAGGGGCTGGGGTGCCCATGGCGACCCTATCAGGAATGCTTGCAGCCGAACAGATTCGACAAGACTGCTGATGGTTGATGATAGGGTGTTATTTCGAGATCAACTGCGGTCACGAAGCGCTAATTTGGTATGAAGGTCGACCCAGCGTTCAATTGAACCCCGGGGATCGTGACTGTGATCCACCGCGGCATCCACGAGGTATGTAACCTCTTTGAGTGCAGGACTCTCGTCGCAAGTACTTTGTGTTATTGGTGGAACAAGCGCTTGGAGGAGCAGTGAAACCTTCTTGCTACGGCTGGTGTAGGCCCGTTGATCAATCGAATTGAACCCGTTGGCGCGAATCTGGGTTCCAATTCCGGCATAGACCATGCCAGCAGCGCGAATGCCTGGACGGCATCCACTTGGTAGGTCACCCATACCCGTCAGCGCCCTTTGATAAATTCGGTCGGCTGTATCTAGCAAACGTTCTATCACCTGTCCAAGCGCCGGTGAAAATTGCGGGTTTTCCAATAATGATGCCTGGTCGAGCCCAACTTCGTTGAGCCAGGTCTGCGGCAGATACACGCGACCGTTATGCGCGTCTTCTCCAACATCTCGGGCGATGTTGATCAACTGCATGGCCACGCCAAGATCACACGCCCGAGCCAGCGTCCTTTGAGAACGGCGCTGCATGACTAAGCTCATCATGATGCCAACCGTTCCAGCGACCCTCGCTGAATAATCGATGACCTGTCCGATATTCTGGTATTGCTTGCCATTCAGGTCCCATTCAAATCCCTCGATCATCGATAACGGGACACTCTTTGGGATGTTATATACTCTCACAACCTCGGCAAAAGCTCGGTCTGCGATATGATTATTTGGCCGCCCTGCATATGCTGCATCAATTCGATCTTTGAGGCGGTGAACCGCTGAGAGTGTGGCGCGTGGATCATCTATAATATCGTCGGATACGCGGCAGAATGCATAAAGTGATGCAGCGGCCATTCGCATGTCGCGTGGCAAAATCAGAGAGGCAAAATGGAAACTTTTTGACCCATTCTTGATGATCGAAAAACAAGCTTGAGAATGGTTCAACTTAGATTTTGTGGTCAGGTCATTGGGCATTATTGGCCACCCATTGGTTTGCATGTGGTATGACTTCATCCAGAACTTTGGCCGATGTGATCACACTTGGCACGCCTGCTCCGGGATGTGTTCCAGCTCCAACAAGGAAGAAGTTCTTCACTTCTTCACTGACATTATGCGGTCGAAACCAGGCCGATTGGAATATGGTTGGTTCCGGCCCAAATGCCGCGCCATGGGGAGCGTTCAGTTCGTCTGCAAAATCATTTGGTGTCATGATGCGTGAGGTGACAACGTGATCGCCTAGACCCGGCATGATTGTTTCTTCTAACCTGCGCTGCATTTTGGCCCGATAGGGTTCCGCCATGCTTCTCCAGTCAACGTCACTCGCCAGATGGGGCACGGGGGCCAAAACATAAAATGAATCGCAGCCTTTCGGCGCCATGCTGGCGTCAGTGGCGGTAGGCCTGTAGAGATACATGCTGAAATCGTCAGCCAAAACCTTTCGATCAAAGATGTCTTTCAACAGGCCTTCATAACGGGGGCCCATCAAAATCGTATGGTGGTCAACATTGTCAAACTGTCGATTGGTGCCGAAATACCAGATAAACAGGCTCATCGACATATCGGCACGACCCAGACGACCTTGGCTCCAGCGTTTGGGTTTGTGGCCCGGCAATAGCTTCTTGTATGTCCAAATGGAATCAGCATTTGAAACGACCAGGTCAGCAGCAATTTCCTCTCCGTTTTCCAAGCGTACGCCGCACGCCGCTCCATCTTTCAAAACCAGGTTTGCGACGGGTGCATTCAAGCGCAATTGGCCACCTTGTGACGTAATCAGATTGACCATGCCGTTCACCAATGCGCCGGTTCCACCCCAGGCGTAGTGGACACCAAATTGGCGCTCCATATAGGCAATCAAGCTATAGATGGAGGTGACGCGCATCGGATTGCCACCAACAAAAAGCGGATGGAAGCTCAATGCAATTCGCAATTTCTCATTTTTGATGAACTTCGCCACGTGAGCATAAACTGACCGGTCAGCTCGCCGTTTGGCAAGCCAGGGCAGCGCTTTGATCATGGTCCAGAACCTATGGAACGGTTTGACACCCAATTGTTCAAAACCAATTTCGTAGTTGGCCTTGCTGTCTTGCATAAAACGTTCGTAACCGGCGACGTCAGATGGGCTGAATTTTGCTACTTCCGCCCTCATTTCATCCGAGTTGTCATTGCATGTGAAGTAGCTGCCATCATCAAACAATATTCGATAGAATGGATTCATCGCTTTCAGCTGGACATCGTCTTCCAGCTTTTTGCCGCAAAGGGCCCATAACTCTTCCAGAACGAATGGTGCCGTTATTATGGTAGGGCCTGCGTCAAAAACGAACCCATCCTGCTTGAACACCCGTGCCCGACCTCCAGGTCGGTCTAATTTTTCAAGCACCGTTACCCGATATCCCTTGGCACCCAGGCGAATGGCCGCAGCCAGTCCCCCAAACCCGGACCCAATCACCACCGCTTGCGGTTGTTTTGCCGGAACGGCATCGGCCAATTGGATTGGTGGAGTGTGCGTATTCATAGCGACACAGTATGAAGTGTCAAAATAAATATCGCAACCCATTGTAATAAAATTTAGACATTTATGTCATTGGGAAACCGAGGCTGTTTATTCGAACCACGCGATGTCGAAGGTGGATGCCTCACCAAAGCTTTCACCATTCAAAAAGGATCTTTTCATAATGCTCCAAGCGGTAAATGGCATCAGCCAGAGGGGCAGGGGGTCGCTCCAGGCAAAATTGACGTCCGCATCACGCAACATCACCTTCAACTTCTTTGGAAAATCATTACCGCTGAATACAGCCATCTGAGTCTCGGTTAAGCAGGGATAAAACTGCTTCAGCCTTTGTTGGGGTCTGAGTTGTAAGTGGTTCTGCTGTGAAGAATTGGTGATGGCTGTCGCGATTGCCTTGGGTTCAACAAAATGGACACCGCTGGTGACGCGTGGGTTACATTCAATAGCCCTTGGGACGCCGGCTTCGTCTTCAATGAAGTCAAATGAAATAAAGCCTGTATGCTGGGTTTCAGCAACAAATCGACTAACCCATTGTTCGATTGCTTGCTCATGCGGCAAATATTCAAATGCAACTGCTACAGTCCCGGACAAAACAGTGGCCTGATAAACCACGGTTCCAATAGTGCGCCCCTCATGCGTCATTGAAAAGGTGCTTTTGTGCGCTCCGTTTAGCTTGGCTTGCACAACACTTTTGATGCGGAGATGAGCTGGGGGCAGTTTGTCTCCTTTTTGTCGGATTTCCAACC
>JBPCWM010000107.1:0-8118 GCA_051009515.1 Rhizobiaceae bacterium
GAACGCCCAAACATAACTGGAATTTTCGCACGGTGTACGCTCCAGCGATTTGAGCAAACGAGCATCTCGCTGATACATAAAACGTTCAAAGCGCGACTTTGAAGATTCACTGTTTTGCAATGCCGAGCGATACTCAACATTATGTGCGACATAGCAGAATCGGGTTGCAGTGAGCTGCGGAAATGCAGCCGGCATTTGATATGAGTTGAGGATATGGGCATCAAATGGTCCATATTGTGCAATAATGCGATCAAGATCTGATCGACTGAAACTTGCGAGCTTGGCCGCCGCAAAAGGCAGGTCTTTTGTCAGTGCCCAGCGCAACCAATCGAGTTTTGTTGAAAGACTTGCGGTGGCGTTTTCCAGATCGCGCTCGTCCAGAACAATCAAATTGTCATCAGCTACTGCAGCCTGCCGAGGCAGCTTGAAGCCAACCACCACCACGTCATGTCCCAATTGGCGCAATCCAGCAACAATCGCTTCATTTGCGATTTCATAGCCACTTTTGGGCTCTCCATCGGTAATGATGGACGTAAAAAATGCCAGCCGCATAACCCTGACCCCATACATAAGAGTGCGAATTCTGTCACAAATCCACTGAGTATTTCGTTAATCCGCCTGAGATAGAGTGGCGAGCAAACCGCAGTCAAAAACCAATCGATATGAAGCCCGTTCCTCCCGCCGAAGGTGATATTTCCATATTCTGGTCTTGCAAGCCCGAAGCGAATAGTGCCGTGGAAATCGTGGTCATCTTGCCCACATTCAAACGACCCGATCACTTGCGATTGACGCTTCAATCAGTGGTAAATCAAGACACCGAGCACACCTATGCCGTTGTTGTCATGGACAATTTTACAGACGACACAGATGGTGCAGTCGCTGCCAAACAGGTGCTGGATAAAGCAGACCTGCCCGCGGTTGTGCTTCAGGCGCACCGTCGCGGCAATTGCTCTGCCTATAATGCGGGATTTCATACGGCATTGCAGACCTATCCCAATGCCCGTTGGATTCAGATTATCGATGACGATGAACTCGCTCATCCCAACTGGTTGAACTTACAGGTTGATACGATAAATCGCTTCGACGCAGATTTTTGCGGAGCGCCTCAATTTCCAGTCTTTGAGGGTGGCGAACATCAATATTGGAGCAGCCATCCCGTATTCCAGCCTCTCTATGCAGCCAGCGGTTTGGTGCAAATTCTTTACTCCTCCGGCAACGTTCTGATCAGCACCGACCTGCTGAAGAAGCACCAGCATCCATGGCTTGATGAGAAATTCAATTTTCTTGGTGGCGGTGATTCCGATTTCTTCAACCGGTGCAGCAAAACCGGCGCCCGATTTGCTTGGTGTGCTGAAGCCGGGGTGGATGAAACAACTCCGCTGCGGCGCACCGAATTGTCATGGCTGAATTCTCGCAGCCTGCGTAATGGGTCCATATCCGCATTAATCCAGAAAAGGGCCGACTCGTCCTCAATCGGCCACATGACACGCATTGTTAAGACCTGCCTCTTGCTGGCAGCCTCTCCTTACCGTTCGTTAACACTGTTTGTTAAGAAACGATCCCTTATTATGGCGCTCAACCCGATGAATGTCGCGCTTGGGCGGCTCTTGATGGAATTCGGCTTTGCAAACGAACAATACAGAGCTGCTGACAAGAACTAAGCCGCCATACCGGACGGGAGGCTGACTTGACCCTCGTCTATGATAACTCGGAGACATGGTACCGCCCCATTGAGACCCCGAAGGCAAACTGGCTGCCTTCGGCGCTGATTCTGACGGTGGTCCTTATCTCTTTTCGACCGTTTTCCAGTGGCTATGTTCCGCAGATTGGCGAACCGCTTCCCCAGCAACAGGGCGATATTGCCAATCAGATTGGCTTTGGCCTGGTTGGTCTGTTCTGTGCGGCCCTGTTGATCAAAAGAAGCTGTTCCAGTGTCTTGACCGCCAGTCTGCACCCTGCCTGGGTTCTTTTGACACCGGTTCTATTCATGTCAGTTGTTTCCTCTGACAATCCCATGGCATCGTTCCGGGCCATGATGTTCTCGCTTATCGTGGTCATGGCTGCCTTCACCGCTCTCAGCTTGCCTCGCAATTTGCCGGAACTCGTCCAGGTACTCGCTATTTCCTGTGGTATTGCACTGGTCTTTTCCTATCTGGCCGTTTTTTTCGTGCCCGCCCAGGGCGTACATGCAGGCGAAATCTTTGAAGTTCAGCACACGGGCTTGTGGAAAGGGGTTTATGACCACAAAAATGTCGCCGCCTATGTGATGGGCAGCTTTACCATTATTGGTTGGTTTGTAGCGCGCAATGGCAAACCGGTCGCCGGAGCATTGCTGATATTGTTTTCCCTGGTGTTCGTGGTTCAGGCGGGCTCCAAGACCGTGCTTGGCATTCTTCCAGCCACAATTCTGGCAGCCATGATTGCCCACTGGGTAAGCTGGCGTCCCATTAAATTTCTGGTCGTCGTAACGCCGGTCCTTATCCTGACCGCGGTTACCCTGGGTTCGGTGATATACGATCCCATCCTGACTGCGCTTCAGTCCGTTTTCCCGGGGCTGACCTACACCGGACGGCTTGATTTGTGGATATTCGGAATTGAGCATGCGTCCAAAGCACCGTGGCTTGGATATGGCTTTGAGAGTTTTTGGAGTACGCCGCGAGTCATCGGGTTAGAGCAACCCATCGAACTCAGTTGGGATGTGCGTGGCATAGTCCATGGTCACAATTCCTGGCTGGACAGCGCTCTGGCCTTTGGGGTTCCAGGCGCGCTAATCTTGTTTGGTGCACTCGTTATTTTGCCAGTATGGGACTACCTGAGAATCCCGGCAAGTGGCAATGCCGGTCGTCTGGCAGACCTCTATATTGCGATCTGGATGTTTACGGCACTGGGCGCTTGCCTTGAAAGTTTCTTCTTTCGTCGTGCGGACCCTGTCTGGTTTTGTATGTTGATTGCGGTGGTCGGCCTGCGCCTGACCGCCCATATGACCACCCATCACAATCGCGCCCCAATGGATCAGTAACCAAGCCTTTACCAAGCTTGTTTAGAACTTGGTTACCAGAGTTATTGGCAACAGCGGTAGCGGATTGGCGCGACCAAGTTTGGGACCAAACCCATGACACATACAATCTCACGACGGACGTTCGTCGCGGCATCACTGGCAGCCAGCAGCGGCTTGTTGATTGGGTGCAATTCCAGCCGGCTTGTGGACACGACCAGCACAGGTTCGATCGGAACCCAGTCCAGGCGCCCCGCCATCGGTGTCGATGCAAACCTGCGCTCATCTGGAAGCATGTATGGAGAGATGGTCGATGGTGAATACACACTCGCTGCGGTTCCCTACGAAGATATGGAGGGACGTTTTCGCCGGCAACGCGTGGTCAACAAGACCGGCATGCAACCCGGCACCATTCTCGTTGACCCGCACAACCACCATGCCTACTATGTTTTGAGCCACGACGAAGCTGTGCGCTATGGCATTGGCGTCGGCAAAGCAGGGTTTGAATGGTCCGGTGATGCAGTCGTTGGACGCAAGGCCAAATGGCCACGCTGGACACCGCCCGCAGAAATGATCGAACGCAGGCCTGATCTGGAAGAATACCGAAATGGCATGCCTGGAGGCATTGATAATCCATTGGGCGCAAGGGCTCTCTACCTGTTCGCAGATGGTCGGGATACGCTGTACCGGCTGCACGGAACCCCCGAATGGCAATCTATTGGCAAGTCGATGTCGTCAGGCTGCATCCGCTTCCTCAACCAGGATGTAATTGACCTGTTTCAACGAGTGCCCGTTGGAACGAAGGTTCGTGTGATCTGATTGGCCTGCGGAGCGACACAAAAAAGTCTGCAAAAAACTTCCGCAACCATATCCAAATCGGCAGCTTTGCTCTAAAGAGGCCACAAACTCCTTCCCCAAATCGGATGCTAAATGTTGAGGCCGACGCTTTCCGCCTTTGCGGAACGCATGAACAGAGGTGATCGCAAACCTCTCGATTTCATGCAATTCACCCCTTCGAGGATCAAAACCGAAATTCTTTCAGGCCTCACCGTCGCTTTGGCGCTTGTACCGGAAGCGGTGGCTTTTGCCTTTGTGGCCGGGGTTCATCCCCTTGTCGGCCTCTATGCTGCGTTCATCGTCGGTCTCATTACTGCACTGTTCGGTGGTCGACCTGGCATGATTTCCGGTGCGACCGGTGCGCTTGCCGTGGTCATGGTGGCGCTGGTGGCAGAACATGGTGTGCAATATTTGTTCGCCACAGTAGTTCTGATGGGAATATTGCAAATCCTGGCCGGCATATTTCGCCTTGGGAAGTTCATCCGCCTCGTTCCCCACCCGGTCATGCTCGGGTTCGTCAATGGCCTCGCCATCGTGATTTTTCTCGCCCAGCTCTCACAATTCAAGGTCGAGGCGGCAGACGGGTCCAAGGAATGGATGAGCGGGTTTCCACTCGCCCTGATGCTGGCTTTGGTTGTGCTGACGATGGCCATCATCCACTTCTTCCCCAAGATTACCAAAGCGATCCCTGCCCCACTTGCCGGCATTGCAATTGTTGCCGCCATTGTCATTGGTTTTGGTCTTGATGTTCCACGGGTCGGAGACCTCGCTTCCATTCAGGGTGGGCTTCCAGCATTTTCAATCCCACAAGTTCCCTTCACTTTGGAAACCCTCCAAATCATATTGCCTTACGCTATAATCCTGGCGGCCATCGGGCTGATCGAAAGCCTGCTGACATTGAACCTTGTTGGTGAGATCACGGGCAAGACCGGTGGCGCATCTCAGGAATGTCTGGCGCAGGGAGCTGCCAATACAGTTACTGGTTTCTTCGGCGGCATGGGCGGTTGCGCCATGATCGGGCAGTCCATGATCAATGTGAAATCCGGCGGACGAACACGCCTATCAGGCATTGCGGCGGCTCTTTTCCTGCTGGCCTTTATCCTTGTGGCTTCCGGGCTGATCGAACAGATACCCCTGGCAGCGCTGGTTGGTGTGATGTTCATGGTGGTGATTGGCACATTTGCTTGGCACAGCTTGCGAATTTTTGGCAAGATTCCCTTCACAGATGCACTTGTCATCGTTTTGGTGACTGCAGTCACGGTGGCAACAGACCTTGCCATGGCTGTAGTGGTTGGTGTCATCGTTTCGGCCCTTGCCTATGCCTGGCAAAACGCAACCCGCATTCATGCAAGAACCGAGACCACCGACACGGGTGCCCGGGTGTATGCAATTGAAGGACCATTGTTCTTCGGATCGACTGATGGCTTTTCAGAAATCTTCACACCAGCGGACGACCCTGATCTGGTCATTGTGGATTTCATGAACAGCCGTGTTGTCGATCAATCGGCTCTGCAGGCTATTGAGGCACTCGCCACCAAATATCAAACACTTGGAAAGCAACTGCAATTGCGGCACTTGTCGCGGGATTGTCACAAGTTGCTGAACAGGGCCGGACAACTGGTTGTCGATTCAGACGACGACCCCGACTATGGAGTTGCTGTCGACTACGGGGTGCGCACAGGCATGCTCGGTGGTGGACACTGAATCAGGTGCGAAGCGCCGGAAGCCCTATACCCACAGCGTGAAACCCGCCATCTGCAGCTAGTAATTGCCCTGTGATGAAACTGGCATCTGCCGATGCAAGATAACAGATTGCACTGGCAATCTCGTCTTCGCTGCCATAGCGGTTGAGCGGCATGGCGTCGTGATAGGCAGCGCGAATTTCCGGTGTGTGGACGGCCAACGCCAGCTTTGTGTCCACAGGTCCGGGAGCAACACAATTGGCCCGAATTCCGAACTCGCCAAGTTCAGCAGCCTGCTGAAGAGTGAGCTGGATGACTGCCGCTTTGGAGGTTCCATAGGCGACACGCAGTGTGCTCGCTCGCAGGCCTGAAATCGAAGCTATATTGACGATAGAGGCATAGCTTTCCTTCGCGGTTTCAGCCAGTAAGGACGTTAACGCCTGACTGACCAGGAATACGCCATCGAGATTGGTCTCCATGACCCGACGCCAACGCTCAAAGCTTGTTTCCGCAATAGGTCCAAAATCTGCCACACCGGCATTATTGACGAGTGCATTGCAGGCACCGAAATCGCGTTCCATAGCTGCCTTCAAGCCGTCTACCTGATCAGGTTGGGAAATATCATAAACCAGTGGAATGCCCCCCTCGCCGATTTCCGCAGCGGCTTTAATCAGGGCATCTGCATCCCGGTCCACCATAGCTACTCTCAATCCCTGATCAATAAACCGGCGGGTGGTCGCCAATCCGATGCCTCGTGCTGCTCCCGTAACTAAAGCAACTCTACTCATTGTGTTTCTCCAAGCCAACTGGCAAACCCGTCCACCACCTTGTCGATGTCATCACCATCAAAATCCAGATGGGTGACAAGACGGGTTGTGTTGTGTGGACCGGATGGTTCCGACACAATCATACCCCGCTCCATCATGTGATCAGACAAGGGCACGCTTCCCTTACTCTTCACATCAATCCAGATCATATTGGTGTGGACCCGATCAAGGTCCAAATCCAGTCCTGGCATATCTCCCAATCGTGACGCGAGACTATGGGCATTTTCATGATCCTTCGCCATGCGTTCGACGTTATTTTGCAACGCATAAAGCCCGCAAGCCGCAAGTACGCCGGCCTGACGCATGCCACCGCCCAACAGTTTTCTTGCCCGTCTCGCCTTGTTGATAAAATCAAGAGAGCCGCACAAAACCGAGCCTGCCGGTGCACCAAGCCCTTTGGACAGACACAGCGATACGCTGTCTGCACACTCCACCAGCTTGCTTGCCGGAGTTTTTGACTTGACCGCTGCATTGAGCAGGCGGGCGCCATCAATATGAAGTTTCAGCCCATTTGCATGGGCAATTTCAGCCGTTTTCTCAATCTCCTCCTGATCCATCACCATACCATTATGGGTATTTTCCAGACATACGAGACGGGTGATCGCAAAATGTGAATCATCTGGTTGGATTGCTGCCTCAACTGCAGCCGGATCAAGGCCACCGCACGGGTTAGGCTGCAGATGACGCGGTGAAATTCCACCAAGTACGGCGGCACCACCGGCTTCAAACTTGGGAATGTGATAGCCAACACCACCAATATATTCATCGCCTCTGCCACAATGAGCCAGCAAGGCGGACAAATTACTCTGTGTCCCCGATGTCACAAACAGGCCCGCCTCTTTTCCAAGATAGGAACTGGCTTGTTCTTCAAGTGTATTAACAGTCGGGTCATCACCATAGACGTCGTCACCAACCTCCGCATTGGCCATGGCATCACGCATGCCTGCGCTGGGTCGGGTTACGGTGTCACTGCGCAGGTCAATCAATCGGTTGCTGCTTTTTACTCTTGGCATGGAAGCATACATTTGCAGAATTTCCGTTTGTCGCGTTGGAGTGCATTATCGGGTGCATCAACTGGTCAGGTCAGTCAATAGGGTATCAATCAAGGGCCAGGAAGCTCGG
This sequence comes from Rhizobiaceae bacterium, assembly GCA_051009515.1. Lineage (GTDB taxonomy): Bacteria > Pseudomonadota > Alphaproteobacteria > Rhizobiales > Rhizobiaceae > Pseudahrensia. Next base: position 7,464 of record JBPCWM010000107.1, read on the forward strand.
TACCTCATCCGGTCGGCCAAGCCGCCCTGCAAGAATCGCTGGTTCGGACAGTGAGGTCAAAAAGGCTACAATATCATCAACTTCAGTGTCTGAGAGCTCGATAGGGTCAATTTCAGTGGAACGGATAATTGAGTCCACCAGTTTACCAAGCCCTGCGGGCTTTTCACTTGCGGAAATCCTGTCTGAGACAAAGGTTCGCAGCGCTTTGACTGGGTCCAGATGGGCTTTGACCACTCCCTCCAATGTTTCAAAACTTCCTGCATGGCCATAGGGTGCAGTATGTTCCACATTGCGCAGCGACGGGGTTCGCCTTTTGTGACGATCGGATTTTTGGCCGGTTTGGGCTGAGCGGTCGCGAAACAGGTCCTTGTCCGCCGAGCTAATATCCGCATCAAATCTCCACAAGGGCATGGCCACGGCGTGAAACTCGTGATCTGTTTGAAACGAACCACTGTGGCATGAGAAACAATTGGCCTTGCCATAAAACAGTTCCATTCCCCGCTGTTGTTGCATGGAAATCGCCGTCCGATCGCCCTTCAAATATGCGTCAAAGGCAGAATTATCACTTCGCCATTCATGGGCCACAAATGCCGAAATGGCATTGGCAATATTGACCATGGAAATTTGTTCGACCGGTTGAAGTTCTGGATAGGCC
>JBPCWM010000108.1:0-5306 GCA_051009515.1 Rhizobiaceae bacterium
AAGCCAGATAAAACAGATGATTGGAAGCGCCCGTAAAACGGCCTTCCAGTTGTCAAAATTTGCTCCCTCCTGAACTGTGGTCCGGTTCTGCGCGTTTGAATCCTTCTGGCAGTTGAGTTGTCAAATTTTTCCGCTTGCCAAGCGATCAAGCGGCCTGCAAACTTTGCTCCGAAGATAGACAGAATCTCGTGGGGAGTAGACATGGACGTACAAGCAGCAGTTGCCTTTGAAGCGGGCAAGCCCTTGGAAATTGCAACAGTACAGTTGGAAGGTCCAAAGGCCGGTGAAGTCCTGGTTGAAATAAAGGCCACTGGTATTTGTCACACCGACGAGTTCACTCTTTCGGGTGCTGACCCGGAAGGCATTTTTCCGGCCATTTTGGGCCATGAAGGCGCCGGCGTTGTTGTTGATGTTGGCCCCGGGGTTACGTCGCTGAAAAAGGGCGACCATGTGATTCCGCTCTACACGCCGGAATGCCGCGAATGCGATTATTGCCTGCATCCAAAGACTAATCTGTGTCAGGCTATCCGAGTGACACAGGGTCAGGGGCTGATGCCAGACGGGACAAGCCGGTTTTCGATCGATGGAAAACCGATCATGCACTATATGGGCACGTCGACTTTCGCCAACTTTACAGTTTTGCCGGAAATTGCCTTGGCCAAGGTTCGCCAGGACGCTCCTTTTGACAAGATTTGTTACATCGGTTGTGGCGTGACCACGGGCATCGGAGCAGTAATCAATACAGCAAAAGCTGAACCTGGCTGTAACGCAGTTGTGTTTGGCCTTGGAGGCATTGGCCTCAATGTCATTCAGGGGTTGCGCCTGATTGGGGCAAACAAGATTGTTGGTGTCGATCTCAACAATTCAAAAAAGGAATGGGGTGAGAAATTCGGAATGACTCATTTCGTCAATCCATCAGAGATTGGTGAAAACGATCTGGTCGATCATTTGGTGGAAGTCACTGATGGCGGTGCGGATTATTCCTTTGAATGTATTGGCAATACGAAGGTCATGCGCGCGGCACTGGAGTGTTGCCACAAGGGTTGGGGTGAATCGATCATTATTGGTGTTGCCGGCGCTGGTCAGGAAATATCAACCAGACCCTTCCAGTTGGTTACCGGACGGTCCTGGCGCGGAACTGCCTTCGGAGGTGCTCGCGGACGAACCGATGTTCCAAAGATTGTCGATTGGTACATGGATGGAAAGATCCAGATCGACCCTATGATCACCCATACGCTTCCATTGGCAGATATCAACAAGGCCTTTGATCTCATGCATGAAGGCAAATCAATCCGGTCAGTCGTTGAATTCTAGTTCGCCAATAAGGCTGCCCGGCTTTCTGGCCTCTGCCACATTGGCCATGCTGATCTCGTCAGCATTTTGTGTCCTGCCAGAAAGACTGATAGCGCAAACAACGGATTTTGTGACCAAGGAAAAAACCAAGACCCTGCCACCGGGAACTCGGATTGATCCGAAATCGTTGTTGCGTCGGCCAAAAAAAATTCAAGAAGATGAAACTGACGATTCAGAAAAAGTATCGCCCGAAACGGAAAAACAGGATCGTCTCGAAGAAAAGCTAAATGAGCGCCTGCTTGGTGGATGGGCCCTGGTATCAACAGTGGACAAAAAAATCACGGCGGACAGCATTGCCACTGCGGTACAGCGCTGTTTGAAGCAGCTAACCCTGAAGCCGCTGGCGTTCGATCCTGCTGCTGAACAACGCATACCCGACATTGACGCGCTTTATGGAGACGTCATTTACTACCGAACCGAAAAAGGCCTACAGCGAATGGATTTAAACCTCGGACAAATCATGTTGTTGAACGACGTTTCCATTGCTGAGGGTGCAAATGCGAAACCTTACTGGAGCGTTCGAAACGACAATGTGATTTTTCGCATTCGATTTTCAAACGCGCTTCCGATGGCGCCAAAGGCCAATTTCATGCTGGAAAACCTGGGCTTTTATGTGCATTGCGGGAGGCAGAACAAGGATAAATTCGTACAATGAACAAACCTGCGCTCATTCTGGCCGCCCTGATAGGGACGGTTTTCACCGATTGTTATGCCCAGGACGAGGCTTCACCATCCGTTCGGCAGTCTGCGATTTTCCTGGAGCAGATTGTCGGAGGCTGGGCACTTGTCTTGCCGACTTGGGATCGGGATCCAACGCAGCAAGATTGGCAAACTGCAAGAGCCAGCTGTGCTGTGCCAATTTCAGATTTTGCTCCAGATCCAATCGAAAATGCATCGATCGAACCTCCCTCACCGGGACTCTTGTTTGGAAATCTGATATATTATCGGGGTCCGGACGGCCTTCAGCAATATGAACTCTCCAGCAATGAAGCACGTCTTTTTCCTCAATTGCGGATTGGACAGACAGGCAGTGGTTCTCCTGCCTATCAGATCAGTGGCAGTGGTGGACAGATTGTCGTGACCATTGGCAAGATTCCATCTGACAAAGAATCCGAAATCGTGCTGGTCCGCGGTGGTGAACTCTTTATGAAATGCACCAAACGAAGCTGACGGCGAGGCGAATTCTGTGAAAATACTGATCGATGCAGACGCCTGCCCCGTTAAGGACGAAACTCAACGCGTCGCCGCGCGTTATGGTGTGCAGGTCAAGATCGTGTCCAATGGGGGAATGCGCCCTTCCCGCGATCCAATGGTGGAAACGGTGGTGGTCGCCGCTGGTGCTGATGTGGCTGATGACTGGATCGTAGATCACTGTGAAAAACACGATGTCGTGGTCACGTCAGACATACCACTTGCCGCTCGCATTCTGGAGCGGGAAGGTGTCCCGCTTGGTCCCACAGGTAAGGTTTTTACCCACGATTCAATAGGCATGGCTCTTGCCATGCGCGAACTGAAGCAACAGATCAGGGAAGCAAATCAATCCCAGACTTATAACCGCTCCTTCGACAAGCGTGACAAATCAAATTTCTTGCAGTCATTGGATCGATTGGTGGTTCAGCAATTGAAAAACAGGCCCAGTTAAGTCAGGAGAGACAACGTGGAACAGATTTCTAGCGCCATGGCCTTTGGTGGCACACAGAGCGTCCATACACACCCATCCAGTGAGTGTGGCTGTGAAATGACCTTCGCAATCTACATGCCTCCACAGGCCGCAGACGGCCCTGTTCCTGCCTTGTGGTATCTGTCTGGCCTAACCTGCAACCATTCAAATGTTATGGACAAGGGGGAATATCGGGCTCATGCGGCAAAACATGGCTTGGCGATCATTTGTCCCGATACAAGCCCCCGTGGCGACGCTGTGCCAGATGATGCTGATAACTGGCAATTTGGATCTGGCGCCGGATTTTATCTCGATGCAACATCCGAACCCTGGTGCAAGAATTATCGCATGTATTCCTATATCCGTCATGAATTACAGGACCTTATTGCCGAAAACTTCAAGATCGACGTAAATCGGCAAGGTATCTTTGGCCATTCCATGGGTGGCCATGGTGCCTTGACCATAGCGTTGAAGAATCCTGACCTCTATAAGTCCTGCTCCGCTTTTGCCCCTATTGCTCAACCAACAACCGCAGGCTGGTCAGCGCCGGCCCTTGAGCGTTACCTGGGAGACAATCCTGAACACTGGGCCGACTATGATGCCTGCTTGCTGATCGATAATGGTGCCCGGTTCCCGGAGCTTCTGATCGATCAGGGTGAAGCGGACGGATTCTTGGAGGATGGTCTGCGCCCCTGGTTGCTGGAGGAAGCCTGCAAGAAGGCAGATATTCCGCTACAGTTACGCATGCAACCGGGTTATGACCATTCCTATTTCTTTATCTCTACTTTCATGGAAGACCACATCGACTGGCACGCTCAGCGACTTTGATCTGTACGGGCAACCGCCCGTTCCCTCAAGAACAGATAGATCCCTGACGAAACAATGATGGTTATGCCGAGCCATTTCAAAGCGTCAGGAAAATCCCCAAACAGCCAATAACCCAGAATTGTGCCCGTAACGATTTCCAGATACTGGAAGGGTGCCAGTATGGAGGCGCTGGCCAGGCGAAATGCCATGACAATGATCAGGTGACCAAATGCCGCCAAGGCCCCAATGGCAAAGATCAGGACCCATCGAATGCCGAATTCCGGCAATTGAGGGGAGGAAAAATCGTCCCATTCAAACAGGGTTGCCACACCGACCACGACGAACAGAGTGAGGACTCCCCCTACTCCAGCGGCAAACTGCATGGTCAAAGCATTGTCTCTGGAGCCCATTTTCCGGGTCAGTATCAGATAGAATGCAAACAGCAGCGCTGTGCAGATCGGCATCAACGAGACAGGGCCAAACACCGCGTAACTCGGCTGCACGATAAACATGGCCCCGGCAAAGCCAAAGACAACGGCAACACCACGCCGCCAGCCCACTTTCTCCTTCAATATGATCACGGACAATATGGTCAAAATGAACGGCTCAAGAAAAAACACCGCCAGTGCATCAGCAATAGGCATATAGCGCAGGGTTGCGAAAAACAGCATAACAGCAATGCCCATCAGGGCGCCACGCAGCAGGTTCATAAACAGCGCCGAAGGAACCAGAGCCCTCACACCATGTACAAAGACAATGATCAGCCCCAACAGGCAGGCTTGCACGAAAAAGCGGCCAAAGGTCGTTTGTCCGGCTGAAACGCCATAGCTGAGCGCCAGAACCTTGGCGATGCCATCCATAATCGGGAGAGTCAGCATGGCAATGATCATCAGGACCATTCCCTTGGCAACATCATTGCTGTCTGCCTTTTCAGGTTGGGGCGTAGAAATGGCAGAATCGGTTTTCATTGGGTGAGATTACAATCCAGGCCCATGGCAGCTAAGGATATTGCGACGAGCATTGACGTACCGCCGAAGTCGCGGGAAATGGGCGAACAGGCGGTAATCACGTTAGGGCAGCGATACAGTCGCAGGCGGCTTTCATATCCTTGAACCGCTCAGCTCGTCGCGCCCTGGCCTCATCGTCTTCGCCCCAATGGGAGATATTCCAATCTTCATCCACATGAGCACATGTCCAGGCCTGATGAAGATCACACTCGCCTTTCACCACAGCCATTGCAAGGATTGCTGATCCCGTCAGAGTTGTAACCAAGTGGGTGGATGCCAGCAGAATCGGTTCATTCAATTGTCCAACATGGGCACTGAATGCACCAATAGCCTCTGCTGGCTGTTCAACAAAAACCACCCCTTGAGCCAAATCAAACCGGGCGCCCAATCCGGCGTGAGCCCAGTCAATCAGCGGGTCCCAATGGGTGCGGTGCAACTCATCCAGCGAGTCGGGGCCATCAGAGCGATAGCACAACATG
>JBPCWM010000109.1:0-8858 GCA_051009515.1 Rhizobiaceae bacterium
CGTCTAACCCGGAGAAGGGAACAGATGGATCAAAGTTTGGTAGATTGCGGACCTTCAGCACTGGGCTTGAGGGGAAATGGCTGAAGGCCCGCCGCTGTGTGGACTCATGTCGCCCGGTCCACCGAAACTAGGCAGCAAATTCTGTGCCAAGTCTAAGTTGGCCCGCAGATGCGTAAATTCTTCAATTTATGAGCAATTTGACAATTTTTGTATCTTGCAAATTGCGAATCCAATTGCAAATTGCAAAACACAGCGCCCAAGAGCGACGGATTAAGGCCAAATTATCTACTGAAATCCACAAATTTACCGGCACGAAAATTGCATTTCAAACAGGTAACTGGTGGTGGCAAGTAGTGAGGTAAGATGTCGATCCTGGAAAATACTGTACGGGTAAAAGGTTTCCAGCCCAGAACCGGTGTCTTGGACAATCTCTTGGACGCCAATCGATTTCGAGTGATGTTTTTTATCGCCCTGCTTTTGTCGTCCTCAATCCCACTATTAGGGATGACGATCTGGATAGAACGCTCTGCAGTCAGTAAAGAATATGCAGCAGTTATCGAGAAGCACCTGGTCGTGGCAAAGAACCTGTCGCTTGCGATGTCGCGCTATGTTCTTGACGTCAAATACGGCGTCAATTTGTTTGAACGAATGGCAGATCTGCGTGCGCCCATGATGGGTGATGATTTGTTAGACCGAAGTGTATCTGACTCACTTGAAAGCCTCGAACTCGCCTATGTGGCCTTCCTTGACTACAAGGACGAAGTCCAAATCAAGTTCGCACGGAAAAGTGGACAAACCGAATTGCCTGATCCGGAGTTGCTCAAGGAGCTTCGCTTGCTTGCCGAGCGTTCCAAAGGTGAAATTGTGTTCTCCAATATAGAGAGGTTTGCAGGCGAGCCATTCTTTTTTGTCATGAAAAGCATTGCTAACGGTGGGTTGATTTTGGCTCCCATGTCGACTGACTATTTGCGATACGTTCAGCGCTCCGTGGCCTTTGGTAAAAAGGGGCATGCCATGATTGTCGACGCAACCGGCAGAGTGGTTGCTCACCCCAACAGCGACTGGCAATCTCAATCAAAAGATGCAAGCGGCGTTCCCGCCGTTAAGAAAATGATGGACCGGCAAACTGGAGTAAGCGTATTTTATGCGCCTCCGTTGAAGGCTGATGTCATAGCAGGGCACACGTTTGTTCCAGAAACTGGATGGGGAGTCATGGTTCCGCAGCCCGTTAGTGAGTTGGTCACCCACGCGCGAAAGGTACAAGCGACTGGAATATCCATAGCTATATTATCGTTTATCTTGAGTATGGTTATTTGCTGGTGGATGTCCAAAAAATTCGCTGAACCCATCCATGCACTTTCTAATGTCGCCAACCGAATAGCTAATGGTGACAGAGTCGCAACAGCTGAATTCAATAAACCGGGCGTGCCAAACGAGGTTAAGTTGCTTGCTCACTCGTTTAACAAAATGGTTAGAGAACTCCGGCTCAAATCGGAAAAACTGACTGCGGCGCTGGAAAAGGCGGAAAGCGGAAATCAGGCTAAATCAAACTTTTTGGCAATGATAAGTCATGAATTGCGAACCCCCATCAACGGAGTGATTGGAACCCTCGATATCCTGGAGGAAACCGAACTAAACGAGGAGCAGAAGCTGTTTGTAACTACCTGCATATCTTCGGCACGGCACCTGAACAATATCGTGGATGACGTGTTAACATTTACTCAGATTGAGGCTGGGAAAACGGCGCTGTTTCATGAACCAACCGATATTCGCGAAGTAATTTGCGAAGTTGAAAGATTGTTCCAGCCTGAAGCTCACAAGAAGGGTGTCCACCTGGGTCAAACAACCTTCAGGAGCGTCCCGAGAACACTTCAAACTGATCCTCAGAGATTGAGGCAAATTTTGATAAACCTGGTTGGCAACAGCGTGAAATTCACCAATGAAGGTGAGGTAACGATAACTACGAAGTTCTATGAAGACGAGGACAAAAACCCTTGGCTTGAATTTGCAATCACCGATACCGGCATTGGCATTTCAAAGAGTGTCAGCAAAGACCTCTTTCTCCCGTTTAACCAGGGAGATAATTCCCTGGCAAGACAATACGGTGGCAGCGGACTGGGACTAGCCATTTCAAAACACCTGGTTGAACTGCTGGGCGGCAAGATTTGGTTTGAAAGCAAACTTGGCTCGGGAACCACATTCTTTTTCAATTTGCCTGCGGATTCGAAAGAATAGTTATGACATTGAGAATTATGCGATGACGGCGCCCCCATCAAATGAATATGTGGACAAGAAGCTGTTGGTTGTGGAGGACAACGGAACAAACCGGCTGATTCTTCAACACAAACTTACGAAGATGGGCTTTGGAGTTAGTTGCGTCGAAAACGGTATGGAAGCAATCAAGTTCCTCCAGCAGTTTAATATTGATTTGATCCTGATGGATGTATCGATGCCGGTCATGGATGGCCTGGAGGCCACAAAATACATAAGAGAAATCGAAACAGATATCTCGAGGATGCCAATCATAGGATTATCAGCCCATAATCACGCCGAAATCCGCCAAAAGTGCTTTTCTGCCGGAATGGATGATTTTCTGTGCAAGCCAGTTGAGGACCAGGTGATGCTGGCGAAAATCAATGAAGCTCTTGCTCAACGGAAGTAGTCAGAACTTGGCAGGCCTCAAGACCTTGCTGGTGTTAACTTCGTGTGGGGCTGTCTGCTCTGGGCCTATTGCGTTGAAGAACTCGCCGTGAAGTGGTCCCACTAATTCCGGCAGTTATACGGCTTGGTTATCGTTGCTGTCAGCCCCCTGGAAATCAGCCTGATCAGAATTAGACATGTTTATAAAACATCTGGAACAGTCTGGGCAGGGCGAAAGTTTTCAATTCCGACGGTTGTAACGTTGATCGGTTGAGCCCGCAGTACTATGCGGTCGTTCAATTGTTAGAAAAATCCTTGCTCCTTGCCCCGGCAGCCGTTGACCTGTTGTTGCATAAACAAGGTTGCTCATAAACTAAGCCAGCAAAGTCGTTTACATAGCTCTCGACTTATTAGACGTCCTGCGTAAATATATTAATTGACATATTTCCAGCGAGATTTGTGGAGAACAGCATGTTAACAGGCCGACTTTTTGGTGCCGGATTGCTTAAATCATTTTGCATAGGCGCCGCGCTTCTGACTTTGACGGTGAAAAATGCGCCTGCATTTGAAGGTGTTGTTACGAAAGAGACCGTAGACGCAACCAAGAACTACTCTCCGTTTGTCAATCGCTCTTATCCCGATCAGGTTTTGTTTGGCGACCTTCATTTTCACACGGAGATTTCATTTGATGCGGGGCTGATCGGAACATCACTCAATATGCATGATGCGTTTCGAGTCGCACGCGGCGAGAAAATTATTTCCAATACTGGCCAGCTGATTCAATTGATCCGTCCGCTGGATTTTCTTGCTATAACGGAACATGCGGAAATGCTGGGGCTGGCAACGGCCATTCGCACTTCTCACCCCAACCTGCTGAATGATGAATGGGGTCGGCGTATTCATGGCCAGTTCCAGAAAGGCCGCGAGGCGCGCATGGCGGCTTTTGGGGAAATCATCAATCTTGCAACTGTAGAGAGTAAGGATCCAACAGAAGGGCTCGATCTGGACGGGGACATCTGGCTCGATATTGTCAACACGGTTGATCACTACAATGAGCCAGGCAAGTTTACCGCGCTGAGTGGCTTTGAATGGACCTTTACACCAAAAGGGGACAATCTCCATCGCGTGATCATTTTTGGCGATGGGGCGGAAAAAACAAGCCAGACCAGACCGCTGCCTTTCTTTCAGGCGCCTGATCCGGAATTGCTCTGGAATTATCTCGCAGCCTATGAAACCGATATTGGTGGACAGGCTATCGCGGTGCCACACAACGCCAATGTGTCAAACGGGTTGATGTTCAACAAGAACAAGTTTGATGGGACTCCCATGGATGCTGAATATGCAAAAAAGCGTATTCGCTGGGAGCCTATGCATGAGATGACGCAAATCAAGGGCGACGAGGAAACCCACCCGCTTCTGTCACCTGACGATGAATTTGCCGATTTTGAACGCTGGGATGTGGGCAATCTTGCAGGAACTGCGGCCAAAACACCGGAAATGTTGCGATATGAATATGCCCGCTCTGCATTGAAAGTGGGATTGGAAATCGAACGGGAAATCGGGGTGAACCCTTACAAGTTTGGCCTTTATGGAACAACCGATGCCCACACCGCCATTCCGACGACCCGGGAAGACAATTATTTCGGTAAGTATCAACACACCGAACCTTCGCCTAACCGGCACGGTATCGATGTTATCCCGGCAGAAAACCCGGCACTGCGCATTCTCACAGCCCAGGAATCTGCTTCCGGTCTGACTGCAGTCTGGGCGCGTGAGAACACCCGCAAGGAAGTTTATGGTGCGATTTCGCGCAAGGAAGCTTATGCGACCACGGGCAGCCGTTTGAGGGTCAGGGTTTTTGGTGGATGGGAGTTTGAAGAAGCCGACTTGCGTGCTTCTGATTTTGTGTCCAACGGGTATCAAAGTGGTGTGCCAATGGGCGGTGATCTGAAAAATGCATCTGATAATGCGGCGCCCCGATTTCTGGTTCAGGCCCTGCGAGATCCAGATGGCGCCAATCTGGACCGTATTCAGATCATCAAGGGGTGGATTGATGAGAGTGGCAAAACCCACGAACGCATCTATGACGTCGCTGTATCCGGTGATCGAAAAATAGATGATGATGGCCGGGCTCGCGAGCCGGTTGGATCGACCGTGGACATCGATAAGGCGACCTACACAAATGCAATCGGCTCACCTGCGCTCGATGGCTTTTGGCAGGATCCGGAATTCGATGCATCACAAAATGCGTTTTACTATGTTCGGGTGATCGAAATACCAAAACCCCGATGGACGACCTATGATGCGGCGTTTTTTGATATTCCTCGCCCTGAACGCGTACCACCTACCCTCCAGGACCGAGCCTATACATCGCCGATTTGGTATACGCCCGAAGGATGAAAACTGAAATTCATACTTCAATGTCCAAGGCCGCATTGGGCACGTACCGTTGAAAAACTCGCCATGTTGGCGTCAGGCTGCGGTGCTTCAGCTTTCCAAATGATTTGGGAGGCTGATTGCAATGATAGGCCCGGTTCAGGAAACGCAGACCGCGTGAATACGCGAGTTTTTCATTGAAGACCATGTCCCCGATGATCATTTGCGGCAAACCATCGAGCTTTGCCCGGTGCCCGGCAATGGCCAGCTATTGAAACAGTTCGAGTGAGACTTTGGACCTAAGACATAGCAACAATTGAATTTGCATACACAAACTGCAAAAATATTCGCAACAAAAGGATGTTCTTGGGAGACAGTCAAAATGATCAGCCAAATTCGAAGAATGCTTGGTACAGCAAGCTTACTGGCCCTTATTGTGGCAACTCCAGCTTTGGCTCAAACCGACGCTGGCACGCTTGAACAAAAAGATGTTGCCCACGACAAGGCCGATTATTCACCATTCGTCGACCGACATTTCCCCAACGAAGTGTTTTGGGGTGACACGCATTTACACAGCTCCTATTCGTTTGACGCTGGATTCTTTGGCAACAACCTTTCCCCGGACGATGCGTATCGTTTCGCGCGCGGTGAAGAAGTCACATCAAGCACAGGGTCTCGCATCAAGCTGATACGTCCACTGGATTTCGTTGTTATTGCTGACCATGCCGAATATTTTGGAATGGCGGACATGATGGCAAAGGGCGACCCCGTTCTGCAGGAAGACGAAGTGACAGCGCGCTGGTACAAGTTACGTCAGGGCACCCCGGAGCAAAGCATGCAAGCCTTCTATGAAGGTGTTGAATCAGTCAGCACCGCCAAAAATCTGGTGGAGAATCCTGCGATGCAACGCACGGCCTGGGATAAGACACTTGAGATAGCCGAACAATTCAACGACCCCGGCAAGTTCAGCGCAATTATAGGGTGGGAGTGGTCTGCGCTACCCAATGGAAACAACCTGCACCGGGTTGTTATGTTTCGTGATGGTGCAGATCGAGCCAGCAATGTTGTGCCATTTAGCGCCTTCGATTCACAGGACCCGGAGGATCTGTGGAAATTTTTGCAAGGTTATGAAGATGAGACTGGCGGGCGTGTGATGGCCATCGCTCATAATGGCAACTGGGGAACCGGTTTGATGTTCGCGCTGGAAAAAGTGGGGGGTGGAGCAATTGATGCTGAGTATGCAAAACAAAGGGCTCGCTGGGAGCCAGTATACGAGGTAACTCAGATCAAGGGTGACGGTGAAGCGCACCCTGCTTTGTCACCCAATGATGAGTTTGCTGACTTTGGCACTTGGGACAAGGGCGACATCGGTGGTCGCAATGTAATCACACCTGAAATGCTACCAGGCCAGTATGCCCGATCTGCGTTGAAGCGCGGTTTGCAACAGGAAGCAAAGCTGGGTGTGAACCCCTTCAAGTTTGGCATGATTGGATCGACAGACGCTCACACATCATTGTCAACGACCCGCGAAGATAACTACTTCGGTAAAAACCCGCCCGGTGAGCCTGCTGCTGACCGGTGGGAGCATGTATTTATGGAGGGCGAGAAGGACGGAACCACCTATTATAACTGGGAAACTCTGGCCTCTGGACTTGCGGCTGTATGGGCACGGGAGAACACCCGCCAGGCTATTTGGGATGCTTTCAAGCGGAAGGAAGTTTATGCCACTACCGGTTCACGTATTCGCGTGCGTGTTTTCGGTGGCTGGGACTTCACTGCCGACGAGGTTGAACGGCAGGATTTTGCAGATCGTGGGTACAAGGACGGCGTCCCAATGGGAGGTAATCTAAGTACTGCGCCAGATGGAGCTGCGCCTCGCTTTATGATCCGGGCCTTGCGTGATCCCGACAATGCCAATCTCGACCGAATTCAGATAATCAAGGGTTGGTTAAACGCTGATGGAGAGGCCGAGGAACGTATCTATGATGCAGTCTGCTCGGATGATCGCAAAATAGTCGACAACCGCTGTGAAACCCCGGTTGGCAATACGGTCGATGTCGCCAATGCCAGTTATACAAATACAATTGGCGATCCCTTCATGACAGCCTTTTGGGAAGACCCGGATTTTGATCCAGCCCAGCGCGCATTTTACTATGTGCGGGTACTCGAGATTCCAAAGCCAACCTGGCAGGCTTATGATGCCAAGCGCTTCAATGTTAAAATGTCTGATGAAGTCCCCATGATATTGCAGGACCGGGCCTATACTTCGCCGATTTGGTACACTCCGTAGGCGACCGACATATTGAGTTCTGACAAACGGGCTGGGTAGAAATTTGACCACCTCGGGGGACAAGCATCAACAGCCACTGGGTCAGCTTGGCTACCGTTGGAATCCGTGCATTTTTTGATAGACATAAGGCTGCGCACGGTACTCTCGGTCGGATAGTCGGGGTCTTCGGGCACTAACGCACCAGTATTGTGGAGACTGCCTCTGGAAGTCAGTGGAGGATAATGTCGGTTCTACCCCCATGACTGTTTGCAACTCGCCGCGGCGAACGCTTCGGACTCATCATGGCTTGTGGGTTGCAGGCTCTTTCGCCGATAGACAAACAGCCCATTCAGTAATATTGCACTTTACTGGCTGGCAGCGCTCAGCTCATCCGGTGTTACTATGCCATCGCTGTTACCGTCGATGCGTGAAAATGCCATGTTGTACAGCCGGCGCTTCTTGATCAATGCTGCTCGTCCGATACCATGCGAAGCGTTTAGATCAATAAACATCTTGAATTCTTCGGTGGTGAGGGCACCATTAGCGTCTTTGTCTGCTTGCTTGAAATTTGCGACCGCCTGATCGCGTGAAGATGCATTGGAGCTGTCCATTGGCACTGTGCAAAACAAAATTACAATGCCCAGCATTGCAATTGGCCAACGTTCGGAAATCGACGGGCGAGAAAACATCGCTATCTCCTTAAATCATGGGGAACGGAAAAGTTCCATGGATACCTGAGATTGGATCTTATCTAAGGCGACTATGTTTCTGTAATGTGTCCATCACGTAAATTATTGAATTACCGCTCCCACAACTCATGCATCTGTGGAAATTCGTGCGTACCAAACCAGTCCAAGTCCGGCAAAGCTGGAACTCGCCGTCTTGATACTCGCTTGCCGAATCTTCCCCAATGCCAAGCACTATGCGCGACGTTTCTGTCTCTGAGTCTTACCATGCCGGTTTGCTCGCACTTTGCTGCATTGATCAGCCATAGATAGCATCGATCTCCGACCTGCAGACGCGCCTGCACGTTCGGGTTTGATATTCTGATTTGAGGTTCAACTTTCGCCCAATCCAGTAGTCTTGCAAAATATTCACGGCTATCATTTGTTGCGCAGCGGAAGTGGGATACACTGGGGTGAGAGCCGATCAGCAAAGTGCGTCCGGACTCATAGGTGTTTGCAATTACTGCTGTTCTGCAATCACTGAATTGACCGCAATCCGAACCACCTTCGGCGTTGTAGCTCTGAAGGAAACCGCCGCAGGTAAGTCTTAGGCCATCGAATTCAAAATTGTAGCGATCTGCGATATCGGGCATGAACTCAACTTCGTCTTCCAGCGCACCAAAAACCGTGTCCAAACCGTGATTGGGCTGTACTGTTCTCACGGTTCCATGATCGCCAAAATAACCGGGACAAGCCTCGGAAATCAGGATTCCTCCCGTCGTACTTATTATTCTGCGGTTCAGCGAGCTGAGATTTGGGGTCCTTGGCAGCGCAGGACGCCGATGAGTTCAATCAACCGAGATGGGGTGGTTGCCGCCCTCAGCAAACGGCATCGCAATGTGCCAGGA
>JBPCWM010000110.1:0-39864 GCA_051009515.1 Rhizobiaceae bacterium
GCTATAAGATCATATCTCCACCTGCCCCAGATGAGCATGGCAAAGACCACGCCAAACAGTGAAAACAGGAGGATCTGGTCTTGGGTCATATGGAGTGAGGTTTATGTTGCTATTCACGGACCACCACAACAACCCGGTCACAGGTTGTCAACGGGTGTGGCCCAACTGAGTGTGCTCGCTTCTGTCTCCAATCCAACACCACTGCATACTCCGTGCATATGGATCTGGTCCAATCCTCAATATCCGTGTTTGATTGATAATGTTTCCCAGACTGCGCCCAAGTCGTCACTTCCTTGCAAAACGGAAGCAACGCGAACTCACATATCGGCCAGATAATCTTCTAGTGTAACTGGTGGTGCGTCCAGAACTGGCGGGGTCAGCTCGGCACCGACAAATTCGCTCGCCTCGTTGAACCATTTTTTCGGTGCTGGAAAGCCCCATAGCTGTGAACGTCGCGTATCGGTGAGGTCCCAGCGTCGCGGTTCGTGGTCAATGTCGATCACATTGTAATGACTGGAAAACACCTCGACACGATGACCGTCTGGGTCGCGAAAATAGACAAAAAACGCATTTCCTATTCCGTGCCTGCCCGGTGCCCGGTCCATGGAGTGGGCCAGCCCTAATGAGGCCATGACATCGGCAGCATGAATGATGGAAGCTATTTCCGGGGTGTGATAGGCAAAATGGTGCAGACGCGGTCCCAGACCGTTGGAAAAGACAACATCCTGCGTATTGTTTTTGCGCTTGAGCCAAACGCCCCAGAGTTCTTCTGTGCCGTCGGTCGCCGTATATTCGGTCAGGCGAAAACCAAGTTCAGAATACCATTCGTAGGCCTTTTGCACATCATGGGTAGCAATTTGAACGTGGTCGAGAAACACCAATTTGCCGCCGGCATGTTGGTGAAACTGTCGCATGCGGTTTTCAGATTGGTCCATAGTTGCGCAAAATTCGATTGGCGCCCCTGCCCCATCTGTGACTTGCAGGGTACGTCCCTGTCCCGGACGGTCAACAAATTTGGCCGGCTCCCCTCTGGCATTGAACCAGTCCTGAGCCTTGGCGAGATCATCATCGCAATACATGCGATATCCGATTCTCACCGCCTTGTTTGCGCTGGCCATATCCGACTTTTCAAAAACCAGTGAATGATGGCCACTCTCTTCAATCGCCCGCAAGCACAATCGCTCAGCACAGGCATGGGTGACTTGCAGGCCAAGGCCGGTCTCATAGAAATAGCGGGTTTTGTCCAGATCACAGCTGTTCAGCACGACGTGGCTCAGCCGGGTGATGTCGAATGGAACGTCTCTATTGTGTTGGATCAGGGCCATGAGAGTCTCCGAACTTCATTTGGTTCGGAGTCTAACTGGTTCCGCTCAAAACGAGAAACGGCAATTTCTGATCAACTGCACATGTAGGCCTGAAGGGCGGATTGCGTACCCTTGTCCCAAATCAACTTCAACCAGCGCGTAAAGCTTTCGGCAAATCGCGGCTCCTCGCCCAAGTCACCATAGAGGTTTTGCTGGTTAAGCCATGCCGCTGGATCAGACTTCGCGTCACTGGCTGCGTTTTGGAGATCTTCCCACATAGGATCATTGGGCTCGATTTTGGAGCCATCTTCCCGTCGACCGTAGCACATGCGCGCCCAGACTGCCTGTGACAGCGCGAGCCCTTCAATCGAGCAATCATCTTTCATGGCATCGCGGATGGTCGGCAGCAAAAACCCTGTATGGCGAGACGAACCGTCGAAAGCCACACGGCGCACGGTATCAACGATTTGGGGATTAGAAAATCGGTTATCGACCAGATCAAGATACGCAGTCGAACTCATGCCTGGTACATCAGGCACATGGGGAACAATATCTTCGATGCAGGTTTTGCGGAAGTAAGCACGAATAACAGGGTTGGCCAGACATTCAGCAATAAACCGAACGGACAACAATTCCCCTGCATTCGCGACCAGTTGATGGCCTCCATTCAGGATGCGAATCTTCATCATTTCATAAGCATGCACATCGCTGCAAAACGTCGCCCCCGCCTTGTCCCAGTCAGGACGACCGGCACAGAAATCATCCTCGATGACCCATTGGCGAAAATTTTCATGGGTAACCGGCGCGTTGTCTTCGATACCGAATTCCCGAACCAGTTCCAACTCTTTGGGACCAGTTGCCGGCACAATGCAGTCGACCATGGAATTGGGGAAAGTACAGCTTTCATCTATCCAGTTCGCCAGATCCGGATCACTCATATTTGCAAGCGAGGTTACAGTTTGGCGCACGATTGCTCCGTTGCCCTGAAGATTGTCGCAACTTTGCACTGTGAATGGGCCATGTCCGGCATCTCGCCTTTTGCGCAACGCTGCGACTATTGCTCCAAAAGCTGTGCGTGGGCTGTCCGGGTGGGTGCAATCATGCCTGATGTCTTCATGATTCCGGTCGAATTCCTTACTGACGGGATCGATGTAATAACCACCTTCTGTCACCGTAAGTGCAACAATACGAATAGCCGGGTCGGCCATTTGTTGAATCAGGGCGGCATTGTCTGTTTCAACCGGCACAAACCCGATCATCGAGCCGGTTACTTCGGCAGACCGACCAACGGGGTCCAATTCTATCAGTGTGGACAAATAGTTTTGCCCGGAAAGTCGCTTGCGCTGTTCTTCATCAGTTTGCCTGACACCTGCGCCAATTATGGCCCAGTCATGCGCAAGACCCTGCTGCATCAGGCGATGCAGGTACCAGGCCTGATGTGCCCTGTGGAAATTTCCAAGGCCTATATGAACAATGCCGGGCGACAGGCGTGAACGCTCATAGGCCGGGACCAATATACCCTTCGGTAGACAGGCCAAATTTTCATCAGCTAGTTTCACGACAACAACCCCAACTCAACTCATCCATTGACCGCCATCGACGTTGTAAGTCTGTGCAACAATGTAATTGGCTTCGTCAGAAGCCAGAAACACAGCCATTCCGGCCAGATCCTGCGGCACAGCAAACCGGCCAGCGGGCACGCCAGCCTCAACTTCAGCCTTCTTTTGACCGAGGGGTTTGCCTTCAAGTTTGGCAAACATGCTGTCCACATGTACCCAGTGTTCGCCGTCCACCACACCGGGTGCAATCGCATTGACGTTGATTCCATGCTTGATCAGGTTAAGCCCGGCGGATTGGGTCATGGAGATAACCGCAGCTTTGGTCGAGCAATAGACCAACACGAGGCTTTCCCCACGGCGTCCGGCCTGAGACGCCATATTGATGATCTTGCCACCATGACCCTGCTTGATCATCTGTTGCGCTGCGGCCTGCATTGTGAACAAGGTTCCTGCAACATTGACAGCGTAGAGCCTGTCATAGCTCTCACGGGTAATGTCGACTGTTTCTGCCGCATCAAAAAGGGCTGCGTTGTTGATCAAAATGTCCAGCTTTCCAGCCTGCTGGACAACAAATTGTATTGCCGCATCTATGCTGGATTGTCGGCTTACATCGAGCTCAATAGCATAGGCACCGGTGCCAATTTCTAATGCGGCTTCCCGGGCTGCCTGAAGGTTGATATCAGCAATGGCCACAGTCGCCCCCTCACGACTATAGGCTTCGGCAAACCCGCGGCCAATTCCGCGAGCAGCGCCGGTGATTAATGCCGATTTCCCCCCCAGTCGCATCATGGAATGCGCAATCCTTGTGCATCAAATTTGTGAATCAGATCGGACTGGGGAGTCAGATAGACAGTGTCTCCGTGGTCCACGTCGACATCACCTCCCGCGCGAACGGTGAGCGGATCGCAACCAGGAATGCCGTGGATGTGCAGAAACGTGTCACTGCCCAAATGCTCGGCGACACCAACGGTTCCTTGCCAGGTACCCTTCGACTTCGATTTCGACTTTGAAATCGAAATGTGTTCTGGGCGCACTCCGATAGTATGAGCATTGTGCTTGGCAGCTTCGGGCCCCTCAAGCAGGTTCATTTTAGGTGAGCCAATAAAGCCGGCGACAAATTTGTTGCGAGGGGTGTGATACAGTTCAAGCGGACTACCCACCTGCTCAATAACACCACCTTGCAGAACCACAATCCGGTCTGCCATGGTCATGGCTTCAACCTGATCATGGGTTACATAGATCATCGTGGTCTTCAGCCGGTTATGCATCTCGCTGATTTCCAACCGCATGCCGACACGTAGCGCCGCATCAAGGTTCGACAAAGGTTCGTCAAACAGGAATGCGGAGGGTTCACGTACAATGGCGCGTCCAATGGCAACCCTCTGTCGCTGACCACCCGAAAGTTGACCCGGCTTCCGGTCCAGATAGTCAGTGAGATTCAATGACTTTGCCGCAGCCGCAATCCGCTCTTCCTGCTCCGCTTCCGGCATTCCGGCCATCCGCAAGGGAAAGGCGATATTCTTGCGTACAGTCATGTGCGGATAGAGCGCATAAGATTGGAAAACCATTGCAAGGCCACGTTTCGATGGCGAGACTTCGGTGACATCTTCTCCGTCGATTATAACCTTTCCTGCCGTAGCGTCTTCCAGTCCGGCAATAAGCCGCAGGAGTGTGGACTTGCCGCACCCCGAAGGGCCGACAAAAACGGCAAACTCGCCTTCTTCAATAGTTAAATTCAGTGGTGGTATAACTTCGGTTTCACCGAACCTTTTCACCACATCTTCAAGCACGATACGTCCCATGATCTTTCCCTATTTTACAGCACCGAAGGTCAGGCCCTGGACCAGTTGCTTTTGACAGAACCAACCCAACACGACGATGGGGCCAACGGCTGCCGCAGAGACCGCAGACAGGCGACCGAAGAACAGGCCTTCCGGAGCGCGGTTACCTTCAATCAATTTCGACAGCGTTGCTGCTTCTGTAGTCGTAAGCCGGACCGTCCAATAAGCTTCATTCCAGCAGAATATGAAAGTCAGGAGGGCGGTTGAAGCAATGCCACCCCAGGCTAACGGGATCAGAATTTCCTTGATTTCACCCCATGTATTTACGCCATCCATCTGGCCCGCTTCTATGATGTCTTTCGGAATTTCCTTGAAATATGTGAACAGCATCCAAATCACGATCGGCAGATTGACGAGAGCCAACACCAAAACAATGATGAAATGGGTATCAAACAGGCCGGCACCCTTGGCCAGAAATGTCATTGGATAAAGCACTGCTGCTGCAGGCAACATCTTGGTGGACAACATCCACATCAAAACGTCCTTGGTGTGGCGAGACGGATTGAAAGCCATCGCGTAGGCGGCAGGAATTCCAACAAACAGAGCAAATGCAGTTGCCAGAACCGAAGTCACGACCGAGTTGATCGCAAAGCGCCAATAGTCGTAGTTTTCAGTCATGTTCAAATAGTTGTCGAGCGTCGGTGTGAAGAAAAACAGAAATTCCGGTTTCACCGCGTCGGCATCCGTCTTGAAACTGGTGAGAATAAGCCAAAAGATTGGAAAGAAGAACAAAAGTGCGACAGCCCAAGCAAGAATGGGGCGTCCAATTGTTCCAAGTTTTGACGTTTGAGCAACGATTGCCATGGTCTTGTCCTCTATTCCATCAGGGTTTTGCCGACCATGCGCAGCAGGAAGATCGCTACGATGTTGGCAAGAATGACTGCGAAAATTCCGGTCGCGCTGGCAGCGCCAATGTTATTGTTGGCAAATTCACCAATCAGGTAAGGCAAGTTCTTGTTGCCATTACCTCGGCTGACAATTTCAATTTCGGCGTAAAGTGAGAGATGGAAAATGGCCTGAATCATCACAACAATTGCCATCGGCCGACCGAGATGCGGGAGAGTGAGAAAACGGAACTGAGCCCATTTACTCGCACCATCGAGGATCGCAGCCTCTTTCTGCTGCTCGTCTTCAGATTGCAGAGATGTCATGAAGATCAGGACGGCAAACGGTGTCCACTGCCAGGTGACCATCATGATGACCGCGTAGGCAGAGGTTTGAGTGGCACGGAACGAGATCGGCTCAAACTTGGGCCAAAGAGAGAAGAACCATCCGACACCAGGTGCGTCGCGCAGCGACGCGATAACGCTGTTAACTCCCTCGATTGCCAGGCCGTTCAGTCCCAGAACCGGGTCAAGGATCATGTTGATCCATAAAACTGCGTTCACTGCAGGCATAATAAAGAAAGGCGAGATCAACAATACCCGGACAACCCCTTGTCCTGGGAATGTCTTGTTGATCAACACGGCAATCAAGACACCAAAGAATACAGTCAGGAAGAGAATGCTTCCAACAATCAACAGGCTATTTTGAATAGCGAACAAAAAGTCTTTGGAGTTCAGCACAAATTCATAATTGCCGAATCCACGCCAATTACTAATCGAAGGTGATGTCCACTCCGGCCGGTTGAGGCTGTTGAGAACATACCGGATGAACGAGAAAAACAGCGTCATCGAGAGCGGCACGATCATCCAGAACAGGAGCAAAATAACCGCTGGAGTTTGAAGAAGACGCGGGAGCTTTCTGCTGGTCATGACTGAGTTCCTCCTGCGAGATCAAAAGCTCGCCAAGTGCCGCGCGCCACGTATTCTTACCTACAGGCGCATCCGGCATCATTATTTGCACGTTTAATGCACGTGCGGAGCAAAAATTAGGAAAGCATTGTTTGCACGTTCAATGCGTGTGCGGCGCATAGGTTAGGAAAGCCCGACAGCATGGCCGGGCTTTCCTTAACAGCAAGCTTATTCGTAGTAGCCTGCTTCTTTCATGATTGCGTCCGCGGCTGCCTGAGATGCTGCCAGGGCATCGTCAACCGACTTGGCACCGGACAGAGCCGCAGCCATTTCCTGAGCAACAACGCTGCCTACTTCCGGAAATTCCGGGATCGCAGCGAACTGAACGCCAACATAAGGCTTCAACTCGGTTGCTGCAGGAGCAGCAGATTCGATAGCTGCCATTTCGGCTGCTGCGAATGGTGCAGCTGCCTTGAACTCTGGATAGGCGTATGTTGACGCGCGCGTACCAGTTGGAACTTTACCCCATCCGAAATCAGGATGATTGGCTACTGCCTTGATGTAGTCCTTTGAAGTTGACCATTCGATGAACTTCTTGGCCTCGGCAGCGTTTGGAGATCCTGCAGGAACAGCCATCGCCCATGCCCAAAGCCAGTTCGCACCAACCGGGTTACCAGCATTTGGTGACTGAGCATAAGCAACACCGTCCACTTTCAGGAATGATGCAGCGATTGTTGCATCGATCCACATGCCGCACTTGCCTTCGTTGTAGAGCGCGAGGATCTCGTTGAAGGAATTACCTTCAGATCCGGGAGGGCCATAGTTGCCAAGCAGATCAACGTAGAAGTTGATCGCAGCTTTCCATTCAGGTGTGTCTATGGTTGGTTTGAAGTCCTTGTTGAACCATGCGCCACCAAAGGAGTTTACAACTGTCGTAATGAACGCCATGTTGTCACCCCAGCCTGGCTTACCGCGCAAGCAAGCACCGTATACTCCGGCGTCTGGTTTGTGGATTGCAGCAGCTGCTGCTTTGATATTGTCCCAGCTGTCGTTGTCTTTGATCATGACCCCGGCTGCGTCTGTCAGGTCCTTACGGTACATGACCATCGAGGACTCACCGTAGAATGGCGCAGCATACAGCTTGCCTTCATAGGACAAACCATTGCGCATAGCCGGCAGCAAATCATCCATGTCATAGTCTGCACCGAAATCAAGTTCCTCGATCCAGCCTGCCTTGCCCCAAATTGGAGCTTCCTGCATGCCGATATTGATGATGTCGTATTGACCTCCGCCGGTCGCAGTATCAGACGTGACCTGCTCCCTCAAAACGCCTTCTTCCAAAGACACCCAATTCAGCTCTACACCAGTTTCCTTGGTGTAAGCTTCAGCAACTTTTTTCATGTTTTCCATGTGACCGTTGTTGACGATCGCGATTGTCAGTTTCCCAGCCGCTAAGGCTGAGGTGGCTACGGCCGCAGCCGATACGAGCATTGAAGCCCCCAGTAGTGCGTTTGAAAGTTTCATCCAAATTCCTCCTTGGTCTGAATGGATGCAGTTGACCGAAGAAAGTATATTTACACTATTGTGTCAACAAATTTTTTTACGCACGTAAAATTTCGTCCACAGCGCCAATCTTACTGGCTAGGCTGATGCTCGCATAACCAATTTGCCTTCAAACAAAATTTCCGGGCGGTCATCTCCCTTCTTGCGGCCATTGATAAGATCGAAAAGAATTTCCACACTGCGCTCAGCGATGGAGGAGTAGTCCTGGGAAACTGTCGTCAGTGGCGGGCAGGTAAACTGCGACCACGGGTGGTCGTCATGACCGGCAATGCGGAGCGCGCAATCTTGTCCATGCCCGACCCTAAGCCCATTTCGATAGGCAGCAGCAATCAACCCGACAGCCAAACGGTCGTTACTGCACAGAACGGTGTTGGAAGGAAGGGAGCGTTCCGAAATCAACTTCATTCCCTGCTCCAGGCCGATCGCCTCAAAATCCCATCCCTTTCCTTCCACTTGAACAACATGGGGATCATGGCCAAGCTGCTCCATCGCCTGAACATAGGCGTCGCGTCTTTTGTTCGCGTTAGGATTAAGTGGAGGCATTTCGAAGAAACAGGGCGGCTCACCGGTGCGACAAAGGTAATCAACGATCAATCCCACGCTCTGGAAATTGTTGGAACCGACAAAAGCCTCTCCGACATTGATGTTGCTGTCAAAGACGACCGTCGGCACTTCTTCGGTAAATCGCTGCACACTGTCAAAATCAGAGCGCCGCCCGAGGGGGGCTATCAATGCGCCTGCGGGTCGCAACGATTGCAGTGTAGCCAAAACATTGTTTTCAAGGTCCTGCTCCCCATGTGCACTAAATACGATTGGCCAAAAGCCCTCGGCGATGCAGAGACGTTCAATCATGCGCACGATCTCGGCAAAAAACGGGTCCGCCAGATAGGGAACCACAATACCGATTGTCTTGGTCAATTTACGATTCTGGTTGATTGCAAAGATGTTCGGGCGATAGTTGTGCACCTCTATCGCTGTCTCAATTTTTCCTCTAGTGGTCTTGCGAACGCTGTCCGGATCGTGAAAATATTTGGATAAGGTGGGCCGCGAAATGCCGCTGACTTCGGCAAATTCTTCCATCGTATTTATTCGCCGTCCCGCCATTAAGCATTACCTCGCCTTTTTCCGTCCAAACTTTGGCTGCCAGATCGTGTCGTTGGCAGAGCAGCGCTATACAAACTAATTTTTTACGCGCGTAATCATATTTTTGACAGTAAATCACATTCACAACAACGGTCAAGAACAGACCTGTTTCGCCCCACTTAAAACTGATAAAGGCTTATTTTAAGAGGACCTGGTCACCGATGGGGTGTTTGAATCGGATCGCATGGCCAGTTTGTTTTGTATGGCTTATCCGTTTTATCTGATTGTGGATCGGGAGAAATCGCGCACTAGCCATCTGCAAGACTTGCAAGCGCCGACGCTGATCTATCAGGGAATGCGCGACCAACCGGGCTCTAAACTTTAGTTTAAATCGATCACAGGTGAACCGGAGTTTAGAGCCAAAGCCTACCCCGCTGACCAAGTGTGAGCCACGGCAATGCGGCGAGTTCAATGCGCTGCGCCGCAACGCCGCTACGCAAAGACTCTTGAAAGGTAAAACCATGACCAAACTACTGCCTGCAACTCTCATCGCCGCACTTGTTGCTTCATCAACCGCACTTGCCAACTCAGTCGCTGCCCCGGGCTTTTCCGTCGGCGACACTTTGGGCACGGACGAAAGTGTCATTACCCAAACACTTGAAGCTGCCGGTTACCGGGATATCGAATTTGAAACCGAGGACGGTGTGCTTGAAGTTGAAGCTATCCATGATGGTCAGGAAATCGAATTCGAGGTCTCAGCTGATGACGGCAAGATTCTTGAAATCGAAATCGATGATGACGCCGACGACAGCGACAAAAGCTGACCTCGATCACCGGCCCCGCATGCTTTGCAATAGTCAATTCCGGGGCCGGTGACACCACCGTAAATTGCAAGTTTTTTTGCATTGAATGTTGATTTAGTGAAATTCAAACGTCTAATGGGCACATGGATCACAAAGCTGAAGTGAAATTTTTGTACCCGCTGCTGGCCTTGCAGGCGATTTGCGCGGCGTTTTTCACATGGGATGGTGTTGTTGATCTCATTTATGGCCCCGATTATCGGGGTTGGGCGGACCCTGAGAGCCTTGAATTCCTCGTAGCTATTGCACTGGTGGCATCACTGGCATTCACACTGATGAGGATACGACAATTGTCTGAACGTCAAAAGCGCATGGCTGATCAGTTGAAAATTGCGTCCGGCCTGTTCAGTGAATTACTGGAGGAACATTTTACGCAATGGGGTCTGAGCGCTTCGGAAAGCGATGTTGCTTTGCTGGCGGTCAAAGGCATGTCGATCACCGAAATCGCCAATATCCGCGGTTCCCGCGACGGTACAATCAAGGCCCAACTCAATGCAGTTTACAAAAAAGCAGGTGTGAGCAATCGAAACCAGTTGCTGAGCCTGTTCATTGAAGAACTCATGGATGATCGCTTAACGGCCATGGGCAGCAGATAGGACAATTAATAATGCGGTTCACAGGACTTGTGATTGTCGGCGTGCTTTTTGCACTTCCGCTATTTCACTTTGCCCCCTTGCTGGTACAAAAGGACCCAATTGCGGTTCTGAGCCAATATGCCGGATTCGTCAGCCTGATTGCCATGGGGCAGATCATGGTTCTGGCCACCCGCTGGCCGGGCATCGAGTTGCTATTTGGAAGCCTTGACCGGGTCTATTTGCTTCACAAATGGCTGGGAGTTACTGCCCTCACCAGCGCTGTTCTTCATGAAGCGGTAGACCCGGAAATCCGGGGCATGGAAATCGGAGGCCGTTTTGGAGATCTGGCAGAGCAAGTTGGAGAGTTAGGTTATAATGCGCTTCTGGTCATGGTCACTATATCACTGCTTACCTTCATTCCCTACCACTGGTGGCGTCAGAGCCATAAGCTGATGGGGATCATTTTTGCGCTGGCAGCCTTCCACACACGGTTTATAGAAAAATCATTCGCAAACGATTCCGCCATGGGCCTTTATATCCTCGCGTTGAGCGCAGTTGGGTTAATTGCCTATCTCTACACATTGCTGCCCGCCACCCTGGTGAAACGCATGAAACCCTGTTCTATTGTATCTGTTGAGGACACCGGCGAAGCTGTTTCCATTGTGATGCGACCAAATGGCAAAGGCATTCCTCATCGCGCCGGTCAATTTGCATTTCTTAAATTGACCGGGACAAACCACAGCGAAACCCATCCGTTCACGATTTCCAATGCCCCTTCACCGGATGGAAACCTGCGATTTACAATCAAACTGCTGGGTGACGGAACCATTCAATTGGCAGATTCAGTTGAAGCAGGACAAACCGCGCTCGTATCGCAAGCATTTGGCCATTTTACGCTGCCCAATCTGTCAAAGCCACAAATATGGATTGCCGGAGGAGTTGGGATCACACCCTATCTCGCCTGGCTTGGCATGCTGCCCCGGGATCACGCGCCCATTTCACTGTATATTTGCTGCAAGAGCCGGACTGATATTGCTCATTTGGACGCCATTCTGGATCGCGAACTGCACGATTCAAATTTTAATGTGCATATTCACAGTTCGCAGGAAAGCAATCGGCTTACTCTTGCCGATCTGACCAACGTCTTAGACGACGCCAAAAATACAATCGTTTCCTTTTGCGGACCAGAGGCGTTGCGCGAAGACGTATTTGCCGGACTAAGCAAAGCGGGGGTAAAACGGAAAAACCTGCGCTATGAAGAATTTGTCCTGCGGTCGGGTCTCCCACTACGGGCGTTGGTACAGTCTCTCTCCCAATATTGGATAACCCTTGTGGGTAAAATCAGGAACCTGCCCTCGCAATCCAGACACTCTCCAACCACTTAACGCAATGCGGCACTGGCATGCGGGATACCAAGAACTGAGTTTTCAATCTCGGAAGCCGGATGATTTTCGCCGGTACATATTGTAGGCTTGGTCTTATCCGATACCGGACGGGGGCAACATTCAGTGATCGAACTCTATAGACGCATTTGGATTGCAACCAGTCGCCAACAGATGGTGCTGATTGTACTATCCTTGTGTGTTGCCGCGCTTGCAGCCGTGCCGCTGCAATTCCAGAAAGACATCATCAATGGCTTGAGCGACGGCATAGAAAAGCAGAAACTACTTTGGCTTTGCGCTGGTTATATGGGAGTTCTTGCCCTCGGCAGCAGTTTAAAATTTGCCATGAACTATCGCAGTGCCGTGTTGAGCGAATCGGTCATCAAGCGGATCAGAAACCTAATTTACACGCAAAATCTTGGCGCAGATGGCGAAGAGAAATCGGACAGGGGTAGCCTGGTCACCATGGTCGCAGCGGAAGCTGAACAAGTCGGCAGTTTCGCTGGCGAGGCTATCGCCTCCCCCCTGCTGCAACTGGGCACGCTGGTGAGCGTGGTAACATTCGTAGCAATTTCTCAGCCCTATCTTGCCCTGTTTATCGTAGGGGTCATCGCCCCGCAGGCTCTGTTGGTTCTGACCCTGCAAAAATTCATCAATTCTAGAGTGGCAGACAGAGTAAAAACCTTACGCCACGCAACTGGTCTTATCTCGGCGCAGAAAATCAAGGAAGTTCAACAAGCCATAACCGATGACTTCGATGCCATTTTTCAGACGCGAAAGCAGATTTTCAAAATAAAGCTCTCCATGAAGCTGGTGATCAATCTGATGCAAGGCATGGGCATCGTCGGCATATTGATGATTGGTGGATTGATGTATCTTGATGGCAAAACCGATATAGGCACCGTTGTAGCCTCCCTGTCGGCCCTGACACGGGTCAACGACCCATGGCGAGGGCTGATCGCCTATTATCGAAAGCTGAGCACGGTGCGTGTCCGATTTGACCTGCTTGTTGCCAGCTGACCGGGTCGCAAGTCACTGAGAGAGGTTCAGTCTGCAAAGCGGTATTAGCACCATGTTCGGGCAAGATCTTCGCGGATATCAGTCCGGCTGTTCTTCTTCGGCCAAGCGCTCCAGATTGTCTGACCGGTCCTTTTCCATGCTTATCTCCTGTTCGAGATCTGCAATCGCATTTGCCAATTCCAAATGTAGTTCTTTAATGCGCTCGATCTTCTGTCGCATATACTCAAACGACCCGAAGGAACGCTCCAAAGGGTCCAAATCGGATCGCCCGTCTAGCAACCAGATCAGCGACACATTGAGTAGTCCGCACAGCATGGGCAGACGGTTTGCACGCGGGCTGGACTCTCCTGATTCCCAATTTTTGAATGTGGACGCCTTCACACCTATCTGTTTGGCTGCCTCTTCCACACTCAGACCGGCGCCCATGCGTGCATCACTGATGCGCGCGCCCAGAGAGAATTCTTCCAACATTTGCACCCAATTCTCCAACAATTCATTGGACGTTGAATTAGCAGAAAACCGCAGCCAGATGCGCGCTCAATTGTCTTATCCCAATAAAACTCCCCCCATTGAGAGAAACTGTAATCGCCAATCTGAAATCAACCTTGCCAGCGGTTACTCAATCAGTATCCAAGCGCCTGAGTTACGGCTGCATTTTCCAAATCACAATTTGCGTCATTGAGACAAATACAGGTCCGTACCACCCGGCGACTTATTGCCCACTAACGAAAGTGTTTGGTTTTGGAACGTCAGCCATGCACAAGATGGCAGGCTACCTTGTGGCTATTGCTCGTCATTTCCAGGGCAGGCTGTTCCTGGCTGCACCGAGCTTCAGCAACAGGGCATCGATTTGCAAAACGGCACCCTTTTGGTGGATTGATCGGATCAGGAGGATCGCCCGGAATCAAAATACGCTTTGTTTCTTCGCGCCTCTTCTTGTCCACCGATGGAACCGCCGACAGTAGCGCTTGCGTGTACGGATGTTGCGGGTTGTTGAAAAGGCTTTTGCGATCGGCATGTTCAACGATTTTACCCATATACATGACAGCTATTGAATCACACATATGCTGCACAACTCCAAGATCATGGGAGATGAACAGATAGGTCAGGTCAAACTCTTTTTGCAGTTTGCGCAACAGGTTCAAAATCTGGGCTTGCACGGCGACATCAAGCGCCGAAACGGGCTCATCGCAAATAATCAGTTCAGGTTGCGTGGCCAAGGCCCTTGCAATACCGATACGCTGGCGTTGGCCACCTGAAAATTGATGGGGAAACAAACGTTGCTGTTCGGGTCGAAGCCCTACCGCCTTGAACAATTCATCGATTCTATCCTGCCTTTGTGAGGGAATACTCGTTTCCAGACTGTCCAGTGGTTCCTGAACAATTGCCTGTGCACGCAATCGCGGATTGAGGCTTGCATAGGGATCCTGAAAGATGAACTGCACCTTGGCCCGTGCCTTGCGCAATTGCTCACCTTCCAGTTCAAGAAAATTGTCACCATCAAGATTGACGCTTCCCTTATACGCGTCGACCAGTCTGGCAACCGCGAGGGCAGCCGTGGTTTTGCCCGAACCGCTTTCACCCACAATTGCAAGCGTTTCACCTTTCTTGACCGCAAAAGAAATATCATCAACTGCGTAAAGATAAGATTTTCCCGAAAGCCAGCCCCCTCGTTTGACGGGGAAACGCACACTGAGATGCTCAACATTCAGCAGGGGTTGGTCATCTGCCATGATCAATGCTCCCCAGCATGCCAACAAGCAGACCATTGATCGCCCTCAAACCCCATTTCCGGCGGCCTCTTGCTTCGGCATTTGTCGTCCGCAAGATCACAGCGCGATGCAAACAGGCAAGTGTCACGGCCAAATTCACGCAGGCTTGGAACAATGCCGCCCACTTCGGTCAATTCCGGCCTTTCATCGGTGAGAGTTGCGACCAGATGTGGCACGCAAGAGATCAGACCCTTGGTATAGGGGTGGCGTGGACGTTCGATGATTTGCTCGACCGGACCTTCCTCTGCTTTTCGCCCCGCATACATCACAATCATCCGTTCAGCCATTTCCGCCACCGCCCCCATGTCATGGGTAATGAGTATGGTAGCCGTTCCGGTTTCACGACCAAGATCGCGCAGTAGATCGAAAATCTGCGCCTGAACGGTAACATCCAAAGCTGTCGTCGGCTCATCCGCGATAAGGATTTTGGGTTCGCAGGCAAGGGCAATCGCAATCATGACCCGCTGCCTTTGACCGCCCGACATTTGATGAGGATAGTCGGAAACCCTGGCATTTGGATTGGGAATGCGCACCGCATCCAGCAGTTCGATCGCCTTGCTCCAGGCAGCATTGTTGCCGAGATTTTGATGTCGCCGCAGGACCTCTGAAATCTGTTCACCAATCGTGTAAACAGGATTGAGAGAAGTCATGGGCTCCTGAAAAATCATTGAGATTTCATTGCCACGGATTTCCCGCATCCGTGCATCACTGGCCTTGGACAGGTCCTCACCATCAAACATGATGCTGCCGGAAGCAATGCGGCCCACTTTGTCAGGCAACAGCCCCATAATGGCGAGAGCGGTCATGGATTTACCGCAACCGGATTCGCCAACAAAGCTCAGTGTTTCACCAGCGTTCAATTCCAGTGATAAATCATCAATCACCGGCGCGATTCCATCACGGGTAGTCAATTCGATGCGCAGATTTTCAACCTTGAGAAGCGGAGCCATCAGCGCTGTCTCAATTTGGGGTTCAGCGCATCATTAAGGCCGTCACCAACGAGGGAAATGGCAAGCACGGTTACAAATATTGCAACACCGGGAATCGTAACCGTGTAGCTTGCGTCCAGAATATAAGGTCGGTTTGAACCGATGATTTGCCCCCATGAAATAATGTTGGGATCTGTGAGCCCAAGAAAACTAAGGCCTGCTTCAAACAGAATCGCCGATCCTACCATCAACGCGGCTTGAACAATGATTGGTGGCAAAGCATTTGGCAAAATAACCCGGAATATGAGCTTTGCATTGGATACACCCGAGGCCCGCGCTGCGGTTACATATTCCAGCTCGCGAATGCGCAGGAATTCAGATCTTGTGATACGCGCCACAGCAGGCCAGCTTACCAGACCAATCGCCAGCGTGATCATCGGCAAGGAAGCACCGAACAGGGCGACGATAACCATGGAAAACAAAAGTGTTGGAAGCACTTGGAAAAACTCAGTGATCCGCATCAACACCTCTTCGACCCAGCCTTTGTAGAACCCGGCCAACGCACCAACCGTAATACCGATAAAAACCGTCAACAGAGCCGCAGACAGACCGATGGTGATTGAAACCCTTGCGCCGTAGATCAGCATGGAAACCATGTCGCGACCAAGATAATCTGTGCCAAGAAGATAGCCTTCTTCGCCGGGGGGCGTGGTTGGCGCCCAGACCATTTCGAAAGGGTCTCCGACATAAACATAGGGGCCAATCAATCCACCCACCACTATCAGGATCAGCACAAAAAGCCCGGCCATTGCCGCATGGTTCTTTCGAAACATTTCGAAAGCCTCAGAAAAGGGCGAGCGCGCTTTTTCGATGAATTCGTCCTGCTCACTCATCCTTTGCTCCCCACTCGCGGATCAATCAAACGCAGGATCATGTCGGTAATCAAATTGCCAACGATCACTACCAGGGCAGAGAAGAACAAAATTCCAAGTATGGTGGGGGTATCACGGGCAATAATGGACTGCAGTGCGAGGCTGCCCAAACCCGGCCAGGAAAAAACCGCTTCCACGAGAACGGCACCAGACACAACTGCAGAGAACTGTATCCCAGCTAGAGTGATGACCGGAGAGAGCGAATTTTTCAATGCGTGTTTGTAGATGATCTCATTTTCTGAAAGGCCCTTGGCCTTGGCAGTACGAATAAAATCCGATCCGAGCACTTCCATCATGCTGGCGCGGCACAGGCGCGAATAAAGGGCAAGGAAGATGGTAGACAGGGTAAAGACCGGCAACACCATGTGTTTAAGCAAGTCCCAGGTTTGGGCAAAAAATCCGCCTTCAACTGTCACATCAATCATTCCGCCAGATGGAAAGATCTGGATCTTCAGGGAGAAGGCAATCAGCAACAAAATGCCAGTCCAGAATACCGGAGCTGCATAGCCGAACAAGGCGGTGAAAGTGACGAAATGGCTCAGCAAACCATTGGGATTGCGAGCTGAAAAGACTCCCAGCAACACACCAACAACAAGGGCAAAGACCTGCGCCGTAATGACCAGCAAAAGGGTAGCGGGCACTTTCTCAAAAATCAGGGACGTGACAGGCTGGTTGTAAAAAAAGGAATGGCCCAGATCAAAAGACAGGACCTTGCCGATATACTGACCAAGTTGCATCAAAAACGGCTGGTCTAATCCGTAATCTTTGCGGATCTGCTCCAGCACTTCCGCATCAGCACCGCCAGACGCTTGTGCAATCGTATCGGCAATATCCCCCGGTGCCAGATGCAACATCGAAAAATTGAGCACCAGAACGGCAATCAACAGCATGGCTGCATAAAACAGGCGCTGCAGTATCATGATGAAAATTGCCATCTGGTCCTCAAAACCGGCTAGCCGCAATTCGAAAGTGGATTGCGACTAACCTGTTCTGTTCTGTTCTGGTTATTGTTTGATCCAGACTTTGTCCAACGGGCTGGAAGTTCCCCAAATCGAATTTGGGGCATTCATGACCTTCTTGTTGGACACCGTGTGATAAGGAGAAGGGAAGAGCGGATAAAGCGGCAATTCATTTGCAAGAATTTCCTGAAACTCCGCGTAGTATTTTTTGCGCTCGTCAATATCGTTGGTCGAGCCAGCAAGTTCCATCAACTCGTCCACACGTGCATTTGAGTATTGCTGTGTGTTCGACCAGATAACACCCTTTTTGATGTTCTGGCTGTTATAGGTGCGATGAACGCCAATGACAGGATCACCCCAGTTGAACACGTTGTCCATGGTCATCTCAAATTCATGGTTTGATATCCGCTTCGCCCACGTTGGGAAATCCGCAGAAGAGCGAACCGCCACGTCGATACCGACTTTCTTCAAGGCCGGTTTCACATATTCGGCAAATGGCTTCATTGCCGGCCATCCATAATCAACGGTCAGACCGAAGCGAACACCATTGGCGTCCTTTTTGTATCCTGCATCGTCGAGAAGCTTGTTGGCTTTGTCCAGATCAAGATCGTAGGCTTCAACCCCGTCGTTATAAAACGGGCTGCCCGGATGAATGCCGGTTTTCGCTGCTCCGATCGTACCACGCATCAGTGCTTTGAGAATAAAATTGCGGTCAATGGCGTAGGCAATGGCCTGACGCACCTTGACGTCTGCGGTCTTGCCATCCTTGGTGTTGAAGGCGAGCCAGTTCACCGGACCAATGGCCGCATACCCGGCATTGGAAACATCGAGATTTTCGTTTTTCTTCATGCGGTTGAGATCACGGGGATTCTGCTCAAATCCTGATACCATCAGTTCGCCATTTTCAAGCGCGATCGTGCGGGCGGATTCGTCCTTGATTATGCGCATGACAATTTTGTCGAGATAGGGAAGTCCTTCAAGGAAATATCCGTCATAGCGTTCCAGGATAACGTGCTGATCGCGCTTGAACTCGACCAGTTTGAATGGTCCTGATCCAACAACGTTCTCAGAATTTTGCGGATGCGCCTTCGGATCCTGTCCATCGCCGTAAACGTGTTTTGGAATGATCGAAAGTAGTTGCGATGACATCGCCAGCAGCAGCGCTGGATGAGGTTTGGACAGCTTGATAACTGCAGTATTCGCATCAGGTGTTTCCACACTTTCAACTGGTGCAAACATGGATTTGAACGGATGATTGGCTTTTACTGTGTCGATCGAAAATGCCACGTCTTCCGAGGTAATGGGCTTGCCATCGTGAAATGTCGCTCCCTTGACCAGACTAACGGTCACGCTGAGGCCGTCATCAGATACGTCCCATGATTCTGCCAGATAGGGTTGTGGTGTCCATCCTTCGTCATAACGCAGGAGCGACGCAAAAAGCTGCGTGCCTGGCTGTCCAGTCGCCGTACCGGACTGAACGGCAGGATTGAGATGGCGCGGGGTCTGCTGAATCGCCATGGTCAGCGTGCCACCTTTGGTCACTTCCTGTGCAGTGGCCATGCCGCACAGCACTGATGCCATCGCCGATGCGACCACCAGTTTCTTGATAGTTTGCCTCATATAAATTCTCCCGTTTGTACTCAAAGCACTAGGTACTGTTCGCTCATTGCTTAACATGTTAAGTCAACCATGCTTTTGAGGGGGCGACAAGAGCACTTTTTTAACTTTGGGAGAAACTCTCATGACGACAATCTTCAGTGCGCGAAAAATCATCACCATGAATCCATCGCACCCGCAGGCCACTCACGTTGCGGTGCGGGACGGTCGCATTCTGGGAGCCGGCACATTGCAGGAACTTGAGGGCTGGGGCGACTACACGCTTGATGAAACGTTCAGGGACAAGGTCATCATGCCCGGTCTGGTGGAAGGGCATTCACACGCCATGGAAGGTACCTTGTGGAAATATACCTATGTTGGATATTTCGACCGCATGGACCCGCACGGGAAAGTCTGGAGCGGCGCAAAGGACATTGATGCAGTGATTGATCGGCTTGTGGAAGCCGATGCACAAATCGAGCAACACGATGCGCCTCTGCCGGCCTGGTCACTTGATCCGATCTATTTCAACAATCAACGCGTTAGCCGAGAAGACCTTGATCGTGTATCGACAACCCGTCCGATCGGAATCATGCATGCGTCGGGCCACATATTGAACGTCAATTCCAAAGCGCTTGAACTCGCAGGTTTGCTGAAAACAGGCATCAACAACCCAGGCGTTCCACTGGGTAAAGATGGTCTGCCCACCGGCGAACTCAAGGGGCCAGACGTGATGACTCCCGTCGGCATCCATGTCGGATTTGATCGTGACATGCTGGCCTGCGACGAACAGGGTTTGATTGATTTTGCCAAGCTCTGCGTGCGCTCGGGTGTTACAACCGCTACCGATCTGGCAGCAAGATTGCCCGATGAAGCCGTAAACATGATGCTGGAGGTGACGGCGCGCAATAGCTACCCCGCTCGCATAGTACCGCTCCGGTTTCATCATGGTGTCACGCCTGATGAGTTAATCGCGCATGCGGAAAGGTTAAAGACCCAAAGCACGGATCGTTTGCGTCTTGGCATGATAAAGGTTGTCGTTGATGGGTCGATACAGGGTTTTTCAGCGCGATTGCGCTGGCCTGGATACTACAATGGCGCACCCAATGGACTGTGGTACATTTCGCCGGAGCATCTGAGGCACATAATCAATGCAAGTTTGGAGAAA
The DNA here is from genome assembly GCA_051009515.1 of Rhizobiaceae bacterium. Lineage (GTDB taxonomy): Bacteria > Pseudomonadota > Alphaproteobacteria > Rhizobiales > Rhizobiaceae > Pseudahrensia. The sequence goes on from JBPCWM010000110.1 coordinate 20,277, forward strand.
GGCTTGCACATTCACACCCATACCAATGGGGACGAAGCAACTGAACTGGTTCTTGACTGCATGGAAGAAGGACTTTTGCAAAACCCCGCACCGGACCACAGGTTCACCCTACAACATTGTCAGTTGGCCGATAGCGCCCAATTTCGCCGCATGGCGAAACTCGGCATGTGCGTCAATCTTTTTGCCAATCATCATTTTTACTGGGGGGATGAGCATTATAATCTGACTGTCGGTCCGGAACGTGCAAACCGTATGAATGCGTGCGCCACCGCGCTGAAAAACGGAGTTCCAATGGCGATCCATTCAGACGCTCCAATCACGCCGCTCGGCCCGCTATTCACAGCATGGTGCGCCATCAACCGGCTGACGTCGTCGGGACGCACACAAGGCGAGCAGGAAAAAATCGAACTGAATGAGGCGCTTTACGCAATCACTTTGGGTGCCGCATATACGCTGAAACTGGATGGCGAGATTGGCTCCATAGAAACGGGAAAACGTGCTGATTTTGCCATTCTCGAAGCTGACCCGGAACTGGTGGACCCGACCAAACTGAAGGATATCAAGGTATGGGGAACCGTACAGGATGGCCGCATATTCCCGGCGACTGAGCTTTAATGTCGGCCAAAGCCAAAACACCACTCACCGTTATCGGCGGATATCTTGGTTCGGGAAAGACCACGCTGGTCAACCACCTTTTGCGCAATGCCGAAGGCAAGCGCCTGGCCATTCTGGTCAACGAATTTGGTGAGTTGCAAATAGATGCCGATCTGATTGAAGCGCAGGAGGACGATGTCATCAGTCTGGCCGGCGGATGCGTTTGCTGCAGTTATGGCAATGACTTGATTATGGCAATGATGGACATGGCGATAATGGATCCACCTCCCGACCACATCATTCTGGAAGCCAGCGGAGTAGCCCTGCCCGCGGCCATTGCAGGTTCGCTATCTCTCCTGAACGACTTTGCGGTTGACGGCATTGTTGTGCTCGCTGACGCTGAAACCATTCGCAAGAGATTTAACGACAAATACATGGGCGACACTGTTGCCAGACAATTGAGCGATGCGGATATCGTCTTGCTCAACAAGACGGATTTGGTGTCGGTCGAGGAATGTGAGGCGGTCCACTCCTGGTTAAGTGAAACAACCGGACAGGCTCCGATAATCGAGACACACCGATGTACCGTTCCAGCAGCTGTGCTGCTGCAGGATTTTGACAGGCCCGCCACCAATGCCGCACCGCAACTCGCTCACCAAACCGGCAGCTTTCAAACTGAATTATTGATCCCGGACAACCCAGTTGAACCAAGCGACTATGCCCAACAACTGCTGCAGGAAATTCCGGGACTGATAAGGGCAAAAGGATTTGTAAACGCCAGTGATGGGTCCTTAAAAACCATTCAATTGGTCGGAAATCGAATTGAAATCACGCCTGCTCCCACCGGTGTTGTTGCCGGAGTGGTAACAATATCTGTCGTTAAAGCCTGACGCTCCACGACACAACGAGCGGCGAGCGGCCATAAAACGAGACGAAAGAGATGAAGTCGACAATCAATACAACACCCTATTGGTGGGAAGACGAACCACCTGGATCAGGGCCGCAATCTGACATCATTCCCGAATGTGATGTGATAATTGTGGGAGCGGGCTATACAGGTCTGAGCGCAGCCCTCACGCTTTGCAGAGCCGGCAAAACTGTGCAGGTTTTTGAAAAAGATCTGGTCGGTGCAGCAGCCTCTTCGCGCAATGGTGGTATCACAAGTGGCAGCCTGCGCCCGGGTTTTGTGGGTGCTGCAAAGCGGTTTGGTGAGAGCAAGGCACGTGCCATGTTTCTGGAGGCACAGGAGGCCAGGCTCTTTCTCAAGCAACTGATAGATTCAAACAAGATAAGCTGTGATTACCAATTGAGCGGCCTGTTCACCGGAGCATTGACGCAATCCGCTTTCGATGAAATGAAAGCAGAAGCCGACATTCAGTACCGAAAAACCGGCATCGAGACAGAAATAATTTCCAAAGACTTGCTGCACAGATTTGTGGGCAGCAGCAATTATGCAGGCGGAATTGCCAACAACGCGATCGGTACAATTCACCCTGCAAAGCTGGTGGCAGGTCTGCACAAGGTGGCAGTGAATAGTGGTGCCTTGGTTCATGACAAAACCGCCGTAGTCACCGTCAGGCGCAATCCAAACGGGTTTCATATTGAAACTCAAAGAGGCGTTTGTTCGGCCGCCCATGTCATCATTGCTACCAATGGATATGGGGATGATTCAAACAAATGGCTCCAACAAAGACTTGTCCCCGTAAAGAGTCGAATTGTGGTGACGGAAGAATTGTCGCCAAATCTTGTGGCAAATCTCATACCCTCGGGCCGGGCAATGGGAGAGCGCAAGAAACTTTATCGCTATTTCCGCCCGACCCCGGACGGCAAACGAATTTTGATGGGAAGTAGAGAACCGCCCCTTGGCAATAGTCTTGAACGATCGATTGAGCATGGCCGGTTAGCATTGACATCAATTTTTCCCCAATTGGAGGGGGTGGAAATCACTCATTCATGGTCGGGCAATGTCGCATTCAGCAGGACAAATATTCCCCAGTTCTTCGAACATGAAGGCATTCATTATGCCGTTGGATTTTGTGGATCAGGAACCGTATGGGCACCGTGGCTGGGTAACAAGGTTGCGCAAAAAATCCTTGGCAGGCCCGAAAGTACAAGCATATTTGAAAGCGCTCCTCCACCCAAAGTGCCATTTTATCGAGGCAAGCCCTGGTTTATCCCGGCAGTGATTGTCGGATATGGTTTGCAAGACTGGTTCGACTCCAAAAAGTAGCATCCGACGGCAACAGGGCGGAGCAGTCAAGTCTCGCAGCACACAAGCGATTAACTCTGTCAGATACAATCAATTCAAGCCCTTGTAGAAGCTCACTCCACAAACGCGCTTTGTCATCTGTTCCAAATCTACCGTTGGATCTTTATCTTGGTAATTTGTTTGCCTGTTCACGCAGCAGTGCCGCAAGGCGATAGAAGCCGTGCGCCATTTTTGTGTAGGGTGTGAGGATGAAAAAGCTCAAAACAGCGCCCAGGTGGATTGCAAGCAGGGCGGGCATCAGAGGTGTGGATCCAAGCCAATAAAGTGCGAGTCCGGTAGTTGCGACCAAAAACAACAGCAGAATAAATGCCATTTCTCCTCCCCAGGCATGACTATTGCCCAGGTGGCGGTCTGCTTTCAGCTTTAATCTGGCAATCCAAACAGTACCTATAGTCATCATCAGACCGCCGGGGACGCCTAAAATCTTGGGAAGTGAAAATGGACCATAGGGTGCCGGCATATCGAGCAAATAGTGCATGAGCGTTGCGGTGGACGTTGACAGGAAACACAACAGGAATCCGTACATCACGAACTGATGGGCCACCCTGCGGGATTGTGTGAAACGGTCCTCATCTTCAAAATTGCAACCGTCCCCATGCCCTCCTGCAAGGTTCTTCATTCTCGAAGCTGAATCCAGTGCACCGGAGACGTGAGAGAGTTTAATTGCACCACCGCCTGTGGCTCGCCAGTAGCGCCGAAGGCTGACACCCAGACTGAACAAAGGAAACAGGAACGCGGGTAGAAAAATGGCAACCATCACATTGTGAGAAAGTACAGCGTAGAAGCCGTCGCCATCCGTTGAACCTATTGTTCGTATAACTGCAAAGATAAGGGCAAAGCCGACCACCACGGAAAGAGACAGTGCTACGCCACTTCTATTAAAAAGTTTGGCCATGGGGCGGGGCCAGGCATGTTCTTCCCAGCTCGCGCTGCGCAGTTCTGCCAACGCCTTGGGCAGGTTCAGGTCAAATTCATGGGGCGATGTGTATTGGCAGGCATAATAACAGTTGCGGCAATTGTGGCATAGATTGGCCAACTGATTCAGATCACCATCTGAAAACGCCCGCTCACTATGCATTGCAGGAAAGACAGAGCAATAGCCCTCGCAATATCGACAGGCGTTGCAAATTTCAGCCTGTCGGCGAGCCTCATCGATCAATTCAGTTAACATAAGCAGCGGCCTCCCGGCCTGAAATGCGACCGAACACAGTTCCGATTGTCATCCCAAATCCGGCCAGGTATCCCTGTCCTAGAATGGAACCAGCCATTGTTTCACCAGCTGCCCACAGGTTGCGAACCGGCCCGGTAGTGGTGCTGCACTGGGCGTTTTCATTCACCTTGAAACCCAGATATGTGAATGTCACGCCGGGCTTTAGGGAGTAGCCATAATAAGGTGGTTCATTGATTGGACGCGCCCAGTTGGTCTTTGCAGGTGCAAGCGCCTTGGTGGTGACCCCATCCAGTTCGGTGGGGTGGAACCCTGTTGTGTCGCCACAGGCAGCATTGAACTCGTCTACTGTGCTGCGCAATGTGTCGGCAGGCAAATCCATTTTGTTGGCCAGTTCCTCAATGGAGCCGGCTTTAATTGGCGGGAAAACCGACGGCATGAACAATTCAATTGATTTTGAGTCGATAATCACATGGCTGACCTGATCGGGCTGACCAGCCACCAATCGCCCCCAAATCGCATATCGTTTGGGCCAGACATCCTCACCTTCGTCGTAAAAGCGTTCGCTGTTCTTGTTGACAACTATGGAGAACGGAACGCAATCGAGCCGGGTAACAATTCCACCATCGAACTTGGGAGCCCGTCCATCAATGGCAACTGCGTGGCATTGGGTTGGATCACCAACAGATTCGATGTTCTGATCCAGCAAGTCGGCCAAAACCAAGCCTCTGTTATAGGGCGTGCCACGGATCAGAAAGTTTTGGGCTGCCGGTCCCCAGGCTCTTGTCAACCATTCGATGTCGCCCTGAAACCCGCCTGACGCGACAATCACCGCCTTTGGTGCAAGGCTTTGTTGCTCACCGTTGTGAGTGAAATCAACACGGGTGATCTCATCATTACTCAGTTCCAGGTGTGTTACGTTAGCTTCGTAACGCACTTCCACTCCAAGTTTTTCGGCCGTTCTGTAATATGCGTTGACCAGCGATTTACCACCTCCCATGAAGAATGCATTGGTGCGCGCCAGTGACAGGGTTCCCGACAAGGATGGCTGAAAGCGCACCCCGTGATCTTCCATCCAGGGCAGGCATTCCTGAGACGTAGTGATTGCAAGCCTTGCAAGGTTTTCATCAGTCTTGCCGTCCGTGACTTTCATAAGATCAGCAAAATACTCGTCTTCTTCATAACTGTCGGTCAGCGGACCCAGAGGGCCAGTATGCATACAACGGAAATTTCGAGTATGACGTGAATTGCCTCCGCGATAGGCTTTTGGTGCTGTTTCCAGAATCAAGACCCTGGCTCCCGCTTCCGCTGCCGTTATCGCTGCACATAGCGCGGCATTTCCACCACCGACAATGGCAATGTCGTATTGCTCACTCATCTGGCGAATCCTCAAAGGCTCGGAACATGAACATTGCCGCTCATCAGTTTGCGGGCCGTGCGCAGTAAGCCGGCAGAACTCAGCAGTATTCCGTCCCCGGTTTTCGCAAAATCAAACACCACATCAATGGCACCGCTCGGATGTTCGATTTTGACAGGCACTTTGCCTGAGTGGAGCGGCTCTACCAAACCCTCAGCCACCGTGCCGGATGCCAGTAAGCATGACCCGGTGCAGATCGAACCGGTAACCGCGTAGGACGGATGAGTACTCCATGGCATGAAATAACGGGCGGCCACAGTTCCGCCGTCCTTCGCAGGTGCCAACAGACCGAATTTAGGCACCACCGAGTTGGAGACATCGCCGAGCCCCATCAGTTCTCCTGCCTCGATCCGCACTGCTTCAAATCTTTCGAACAGGGCCTTGTTTTCGTCCAGTTCCTCCCGGCTTTCGTAGCCGGTAATCCCGAAATCATCGGCCCGGCCAATAACCATGGGCATGGCAACGTCGATGCAGGTAACCTGATATCCATCAATCGTGTCGCATGCATTTCCTGTCGGGAAAAGTGCTCCGGTTTTTGACCCTATCACGTCCATGAAGTTTAAAATGATTGGTGCTGCCGTGCCCGGTACGCCATTGATCGCGGCATTCCCCTCATATTCTACCTTGCCTCCGGGTGTTTGGATTTCCGCTTCAATGCGAGCACCTGTATTGATACTTTTGATCTTCACGTTTGTGGTGGGCCCGGTAACTGACACAATGCCCATTTCTATGGCAGCTGGGCCGACGCCGGAGAGTATGTTTCCGCAGGTGGGTTTGAAATCCACTTCCTTCTTGTCGACAGCCACCTGAGCGAAGAAATAGTCAACGTCTGCCCAGTCGTCATCTGATGGAGACAACATGGCCACTTTCGTGGTTACTGCATTGCCGCCTCCAATTCCGTCAATGTTAAGCGGGTGACCCGCACCAACCGCCGAGATCAGAACTTGCGCCAGTTCATCAAGATCCTGCGGCAGATCAGCTCGGTTGAAATAGGGGCCTCGTGAAGTACCGCCCCGCATGAAAATACACGGAATATTCTGAAGGCTCATGATTCTCTCCCCTTCTGCCCGCCTAGGTCAACGGCCAGGGCAGGGAAACATAGGACTGCAGCAGTCCCGGCGGGAAGTCGCGGTTCAGGGTCCAGGCCATGAAACACATGAACAGTATCCCGGCAGCGGCATACAAGATTGCATGCGCCCAGTTTAACGATGCCCGGATTTTCAAAAAGGCAACCAGAAAGATGCCAAGGGCCAAAATAAAACCTATCAGTGACGTGAGGATCAGCAGGAAGGCAAACCACCCCAGGGTCGGCCATAGCCCGTGAACATTGCTGTCTGATTCGCTGTCATTTTCGCGATCCGCAAACAGAACATGGTTCTCTGGCGAGATCATCATCTGCACCAGAAGAATCAGTGCGCCTACCAAAGACACCGAGGCCACAAACACAGGGAACACCCGATCAACCGCCGCATAATCGGGGATAGACCCTGTGTTGATCAGGGCAAAGAGTATGAACGCAATGACCGCCAGCAGGAACATGAGTGGAGCGCGCTTGCCACCGGATGGGACATCCCCTTCCGCCAGGATATTCTTGGCCTGACGTAGCCCGACCACCACGGAAACAACTGTTATTATGGCCAGGATAATCACGATCGGTGACATCACATATGCCATACCGGCCTCAAAACTTTCGCGGAAGCGAATGCCTGCGATCTGGTTTGCATTGTTGGAGTAGTTCTCAACCGGTGTGGACAGCACGAAGCCAATCAGAAAGGCAGGTCGCGACCAGTCAAACCGGCGCATCAAAATTCCCAGAAATCCGATGGCAAACAGGGCAACCAGATCCATCAGATTCTGGCCGGACTGAAACGCTGCAAAGGCGATGATCATGAAAATAAACGGCGCCAGCAGGGCAAATCGAATAGTCGTCAATCGTGAAATCGTGCCGGACAGTCCAATGCACAATATCGTACCTACGACATTGGCAAGCGCCAGTAACCAGACAATGGAATAGGTAAAATCGAGATTGTTCTCCAACAGAGAAGGACCAACATCAATGCCAGTGCCCAGCAGCGCCAAAGCGCCAATAAATACAGCCATTGAACCCGAACCGGGAATACCGAACAGGAGTGTTGGCACAAGGCCACCACCTTCCTTGGCATTGTTTGAACTTTCGGGCCCGATGATGCCGCGCACGTCCCCCTTGCCAAAGCCCGATTTGTCTTTGCTGGTCTGGACTGCGTGGCCATAGGCAATCCAGTCGACAACGGACCCGCCGAGACCTGGAATAACACCAACGACAACACCGATTATGGAACAGCGCATGGAGAGCCATTTATTGGCCCACCAGTCTTTGACCCCTTCGACCCAGCCACTGCCCAGGTCAGACCGTTCCGCAATGGCCTTGTCCTGGCGCAACAGGGCGACAATTTCGGGAATGGCAAAAATGCCTAGACCAACAATGACAAGTTTCAACCCGTCTGTAAGGTAGGGATAGTCATAACTCGACATGCGCAATTCGCCGTTAAACGGGCCCTCGCCTATTGTGCCTATGAGCAGGCCGAGACCAGCGGCAACCACACCTTTGATGGCAATGCGGCCTGCCAGAATTCCCACCATGGAAAGGCCGAATATCGACACCATCAGCAGTTCAGGAGATTTGAACAACAACACGATGGGACGTGCCACAAGAATGAACAATGTCAGGAATGCTGCACCGATGAGCCCCCCAAATAGTGAGGATGAAAATGCAGCCGACAATGCGCGCGCTGCCAGACCCTTTTTCGCCATTGGGAACCCGTCAAGAACAGTGGCCTGTGAAGCCGACGAACCTGGTATCCCCATGAGGACTGAAGCGAATGTGTCGGAAGTCGGAACAACAGCAACCATGCCGATCATCAAGGCAAGGCCAAGAATGGGGTCCATGCCAAACATAAAGGGTAACAGAAGCGACAGGCCAGCTATTCCACCGAGACCGGGAAATACGCCGATACACAGTCCCATCATTACCCCGAGCACCAGATAACCCAGTACCATGGGTTGTAAGATCTGGGAAAATGCCGATCCCAATGCCGGGAATGCTTCAAGAAACACTTCCATGCCCGCCTCCTTGCAATGTAGACATTGTTATTGACCGATCGCGTGTTGTAATCACCCCGAAAACTATTGGATGGGTCAAGGGTGCACGGCCCCACCGAGCTTGTGTCGGTGGAGCCATGCCATTTTGGTCAGGTTATTTTTTCAGCTGGACGCCAAAATCATCCTTCAGCCAACCGACCACATAGGCCTTGGCAGAGTCAGGAACCTGAGTTGCCTTGCCAAGTGCTGTTTTGGCACTTGCACCCACAAACATTGGGTATTTGCCAAGGCGGCTCTTGGAGATTTCGGCAAAGTCCGGCCGATTTTTGATTTTCTCGAAGGCAGCGACGTACATGTCGATGACTTCCTGTGATGTGCCATTTGGCAGGAAGGCCAATTTCTGCGAGGGGAAGCCTGCCACGAAAAATGCTTTCCAGGCATCCCAGGCTTCACCTGACGTTTCGCATCCATCAGTTTTTTCGCATACTTCCTTGAATGTAGGCATATCCGGGAAGGTTGGATCGCGGACAATGTCACCATTGTCGTCGAGTGCACCCCATGTCATCATTGGTACAGCCTTGCCGGATTTGACGAGTTCAGCGGAACCTTTCAGATATCCGGACGAAGTCTGGTAATCGATTGTCGCTTCACCGCTTTCAAACATCTTTCGGCCATCACCACGACCTTTAATGCCCATGACATGTTCAACTTTCATACCGAGCATTTTCCATGCAAGGGCCGGAACGAGGTCCAGTCGAGTTGCCCCCTGGTTGCCATAGATGAAGGTTGTGTCCTTGAGTTGATTGGCGGAACCATCGAATTTGGCACCTGCATCTGCGCTCAGATAGGCCACACCACCGGTGCCGGAGGCCATAACCGGGTTCCAGTCATTGTATTCATAGCGCACCCGTGGATCACCGAGCAGGTATGGGAACTGGGTTGAGCCGGAAGAACCGAACAACAAGGTGCCGTCACCATTCTTCTGTTGCTGGAACCAGTTGGCTCCCTTGGTAGAACCTGCGCCTGGCATGAACTTCACGACTACCGCTGGCTTGCCTGGCAAAGCATCAGAAAGTAGTGGAGCAAAGAAATTTGCCCATTTGGCCGATCCGCCAGTTTCGGAGAATGGAATAACCCACTCAACGGTTTTGCCAGCCATCTCCATGGCAGAGGCTGATACGGTGGTGCCAAGGGCAAATAGCCCGGCAGCGACGATTGAAGATACAGTTGTACTACGTTTCATGATTTCCTCCCGAAAACGCATGGGGCCACGCACAATAGCGTGTTTTCCTCCCCGTCAATAAAAACACAATGCCCTTTTTGCAGGCGAACCTTTCATGTAGCTTTCAAACCGAGAAAGTGGGAAATTCATGCGCATCGCGATTGTAGAAGATAATAAGCCGCTGGCCGATGGCATAGCCAAGGCATTTGAAATGGAGGGCCATGGGGTCGATCAATTGCACACGGGGGATGGTGCGGTTGAATTCCTTTGCGAGGCATCCCCAGACCTGATTGTGCTGGATGTAAATCTGCCCCGCAAAAGTGGTCTGGACATTCTGCGCGACATTCGAGCCAACGGCGTTCATTCGCCTGTGCTTTTGCTCACTGCAAGATCTGACATCAATGACAAAGTCACAGGCTTGGACCTTGGAGCGGACGATTATCTCACCAAGCCCTTTGATCTAATTGAACTGAAGGCGCGAGCGCGTGCACTGTTGCGCAGAAGCGAAAAGAAAATCGGCGAGGTAATTTTGGTCGGGGAATTGGAGTTTGATCCCGAAGCGCGGCAGGTGCGCACCAACGGTCTGGATTTGAATTTGCCGCGACGGGAGTATGCGCTCGCTGAAATCCTTATCCGGTCGCGGGACCGGATCATCTCAAAGCACCAGATTATTGATCATCTCTATGGTGCAGGCGCAGAAATAGAAGAAGGCACAGTGGAGCTTTATATTCATCGCCTGAGGAAGCGACTGGCGGGTAGCGGCACGGAAATCAAGACAGCTCGGGGACTGGGTTATTGCTTCCGCGAAATCGCATGAATTCAATCCGCACCAAATTGCTGCTTTTGTTGATGATTCCACTGATTGTCATCGCTGCCATCGTTTCGCTGGAAACGTTCTACGCATCGCGCAAGATATCGGGGGACCTGAATGACCGCACCTTGCTGGCCGCTACATTGACCATTCTGGAAAATGTTATTTCGTCTGATGGTACCTTGCTTGCGGATGCCACCTTGCAGACGTTGACTGAAAGTTTGGGGGATCGTTTTTTCTATCACGTGACCGGACCGGGCGGCGCCTTTGTAACGGGATACAGCAATTATCCCCGGAACCCCGGAGGCGAGTCTCCCCAGCTAGGGCTGCCTCTATATTTTGATGGCATCCATCAGGGCGCACAGGTCAGAGTGGTGCAGTTGAGTCAGGACCTTGCTGGTCGGGATCTCAATGGGGTCACCACCATTACAGCCTGGCAGCGGACAACAAAACGCGCTGAACTTACACTGAGTCTGTTTGCGCGATCGCTCATGCGCCTTGCCATGTTGGTGTTGGCGGCTGGTGCAATCGTGTGGTTCGCCGTGGCTATTGGTCTGCGTCCCCTGATCGGCTTGCAGGCTGCCATCGAAAGGCGAACACCTTACGACCTCAATCCCATCAGGCGCTTTATGCCCATCGAATTGCGCGGAATTGTCAATTCCATGAATGAGCTGTTTGAACGGGTGTTGAGATCAAAACATAATCGGGAGCGCTTTATCGGAGACGCTGCACATCAATTGCGCAACCCAATTGCCGCCATCAAGGTGCAGGCCGAAACGGCGCTTGGATCAAAAGACCAGGAAGATATCCACTCCAGTCTCGAGCAAATTCTACAGGTCGCCAATCACTCGACGGGTATGATCAACAAGATGCTCTCAGGCGCTACCGCCCATTCTCTGGATCTGGAGCAGGAAGAAACGCACGACCTGGTACCGATGGTTGAAGAGGTCACGCTAATTGCGGCGACAGCGGCATTCGACAAGAACCAGGAAATTTCCTTTTCAAAACCAGACACAAAGCATGTTCTTTTTCGCGGAAATCTGGTTTTGTTAAGAGAGGCCTTGAGCAATCTGATTGACAACGCAATTCACCACAATGAGCCAGGCACGGTGATTGAAGTTGGTCTGGAGCGCGATGAAGATCAAATTCAGATTTTCGTGGCAGACAGCGGCCCCTCGTTCACGCAGGAAGACTTTCTAACGCTAACCCAACCTTTCCTCACTCAGGATGACACCAGTGCAGGCAGTGGGCTGGGCCTGTCAATCAGCAAAGATATCGCCAAGTCGCACGGTGGTTACCTGGCCACTTTCAAGCGGACCGATGGTGGCAAAAGGATATCTATAATCTTGCCCATCTGAGCGGTGCGACCGCGACCTGATAAGCGCTTGAAGTGTTTTTCCAGAGAAGAGCCAAGCCCAAGGGTTTTGAGGGAAGCTGCATCCGGCCTTGTTCCATCACTCATGGCAATGGAGAGATTATAGGCGGCGCGGATACGGGCTATCAGAGAAGCTTTTTTCATAGTTTTTCCTTTATCGATGGAAAATATATAGGTAATCCGCAACCTTTTGGTTAGTGGAGAAGGCGCAACTCAGCCATGCAACGGGCGGTTGGCTTGCCCACGGGCCTGATTTTCGCAAACGTCTATCGCGCTTTCTTCTTCTGGTCCCAAACCATTGGATTGATCATATGAATCGGGGCACCCTGATCATAGGCCACTATTTGGTCGAAGATGTCGCTGAACTGGGTTTCATATTCTTCCTGGCTGACATATCCGATATGCGGTGTGCAGACGACATTAGGCATTTTCAACAAAGCATGATCGCCATTTAAGACTGGTTCTTTCTCGTAAACGTCGACAGCAGCCATTCCGGGACGCCCCCGATTCAGAGCCTCTACCAATGCACCTTCTTCGATGAGGCCGGCACGGCTGGTGTTCACCAGAAGTGCACTTGTTTTCATCATCGCAAGGTCATGCTTCGTAATCACCCCCATCGTTTGAGGGTGAAGGCGTATGTGCAAAGAAATTACGTCAGACTGGGAAAAAAACTCTTCTCGCGAACCGGCGACTTTAAACCCGTCCTGTCGAGCTCGAGCGCAAGAATTCTCGCCACCATAGACCAGAACGTTCATTCCGAAGGCTGCACCATACCGGGCCACGGCTTCCCCTATACGTCCATAGGAGTAGATGCCCAGTATCTTGGATCGCAAAGTGTGACCTACTCCGATTTGCCACTTACCGTTTCGCAAAGCTTCCATTTGCTGGGGGATTTGACGCATGGCGGCAAGGATGAGTCCGAATGTCAGTTCAGCTGCAGCAAACGATGGCGTTCCCTTATGCATGTTGGAACACAGCAGCACATTGTTGCGAGAGCATGCCTCCACATCGATGTGAGGATATACACTGCGTTGGCTGATCAATCGGAGTTTGGGCAACTGATCCAGCAACTCGGCCTGTATCTTCGTCCTCTCTCTAAACAGCACCAAAGCGTCTGTGTCTTGAAGGCGACTGGCCAGGCTCGCAGAGTCCTGAACGTGGTCGTTCCAGACAATGACATCGTGGTCCTGCAACTTCTCAAAGCATGGCAGGGTACGCAACGTATCGAAATAGTCATCAAGAATGGTAATTTTCATGGTCGAACTGAAATCCCTCGCCAAGTGCCTACAAGTTCCACTGTCAGAGCAAGATTAAGTGAGTGTCTCTGCCTCCGGCAATTACGAACTTGGCAGTGAAGACGAACTTTCAACGGAATTCGGCATCAGTTGGATTGCTTCAACAGGGCGCAAACCCTTAAACCAGACAACGGTCAACCGCAAATGCAATTCATACGCAACACTCTTGCCCGATCATCCATTATTGTTCCAGGGAGTGCCTGTGAAGTGAACGTTTTGTCGTACAATGGAAAACAGTCGTTCTTGTCGATTTTTCGATTGCAGAAGGCAATTATTTTCAATCTCGTGGAGAGCCCCCGGCAAAGAGGAGGAGCGCTAGGTAACGGGCGATCCGTTCTCGTCCACGATCACACGACCGGCTTCATCATAAACGGGACATTTCGGTGCTTGTTCCAGCATATGGAGAACCTGTCCGGATGGTCGGCAAAGGCGCACACCTTTGGGGCTGCAAACGATCGGTCGGTTCAACAGGACGGGATTAGCCAACATCGCGTTCAGGATCGCGTCGCAAGATATGGACGGTTCCAGCAAGCCCAATTCCTCAGCTGGAGACCTGGTGGTGCGCAGTGCGGTTCGAGGGGTCAGACCGGCTGCCGCAAAAAGAGCGAGCAGTTGTGAGCGAGTCCACCCTTCCTGTAGATAGTCGATTATGACCGGTTCGTCGCCAGAAGCTCGAATGATTGCCAGAACGTTGCGCGATGTGCCACATTCCGGATTATGATGGATGACTACAGTCATGCTTGTGATCTCCCTCAAATTTAACTGGGCATACACTCCCCAAATCTGTAATTTCGGTCGGTCATATCGGAAGTGAAACACACCACGGCTTATGATCTGATAGATTATCCGAGTGGGAGCGACAAGCACCGAACCCGGAGCTCTCAGTTGCATTTTGCCGTAGAGGCCAGAGGGTGAAGAATCATGACAGGTCTATTGCCATTGAACAGGCACAAGGACCTTGACTTCTATTATTCGAGACTGACAATGAACCGAACTGAGGCGCTAACCCGGATTTCCCGATGAACGAAGTTGAGACTCAAAGTAGTTCAGCCGTTCCACTTATTGTCTGGGTAACGCTGCTTAGTCTGGGATACGCCATTCTGCGCTATCATATTGCTGGCCCGGTACCTTGGAAAGATCTGACATTTTTCATATTGAATAAAGGGATTTGCCTGAGCGCCTTTATCCTACTGGTGATGAACTTCTCTCTGGGGCCGGCCAAGAATCTTGGATTGAACGTACCACACAGCTGGCTGAATGCGCGCATGGCCATTGGAATAGTCGGCTTTCTTATGGTTCTCGTCCATGTCCTGATGAGCTTTTTGCTGTTTAGCCCCGCTGTGTATGGTCAACTTTTTGATGCCCACAATACACTTACCGCTACCGCTGGCCTCAGCATGTTTTTTGGTGTTTTGGCCTTTGTCGTGCTCTGGGGATACAATTTGGCCTTCAAGACCAACCTGAGAGAGGACAAGAAGTTTATCGAGTTCATAACGTCGCGAAAATTTCTGCTCTGGGCTTTGCTTCTTGGGGCTGCCCACCTTTTGTTTATGGGTTATTCCGGATGGATCAACCCCGTGAGCTGGCACGGCGGCCTGCCTCCGATCAGTCTGGTGGCGTTTTCCATTTTCCTGTTCGGATACGTGATCAATCTGCTGGGTCGGACCTAAAATGGGCTATTATCTGGCTTTGTCATGGAAATTGGAAGTTTCTGCATCGTTTTGGGAAGCCGAAGAAACCACGGCAAATGCCGCTGCAGCATTCCGAATCGCTGTTGCATATCGAAAATCGCGGCAGGCAAGATGCGCTTTGCGCTGCTGCCGGGATGGGCAGACCCACTACCAGCGGAACCCCTGTTATAGCCGCTCGCTTCAGGAATTCCCGCCGGTCACGTTGCAATGGAACTATTTTTGACGGCAGGCTTTCGGGTTCAATCAATTCTATGGACTTGAGCTGATCGAGCACTTCCAAAATCATGGTTTTTGCGTCTTCTTCCGGTTTGTGCCCGGTGTTTGCTTGGTTGTATTTTTGGGAGATTTGCTCAACCGTATTGGTACCGTTGCACAATTGCCAAATGGTATAGGCCCTGACTTCCAGACATGCCGCGAAGTCGGTTTCCAGATTGTAGATTAATATCTCATCTTCAACAGGGTGAATTACATATTCACCGGCAACGGATTTTGGACGAATGTCACCCGATGAGTATTTTCGCATGGTTGGATGCTCCCATGGGTAATCTATCCTACTACCACCCACTGACAACTCAATCACAATCAGCGCATTGCTATCAAACCAATTTGTGGTGTTTTCCCCATCGGACTTTTACCAGGGTGATGGGAGCAAATATACGCGCCAGAAAAGGCACGAGGTGACCACCATCCACCGCATTATCCTGTTCTGAGTCTAGGATCGTCGAGAGTAATGGGCAAAATACTACCGATATGTGAGCGAAATTCACGTAATATTCTCGAATGATCCAATCCCTTCCGGTCACATATCAATGGGCAAAAACCATTACAAAACAATAGCGCCAGCTAACCAAGATTGAAGTAAGTCCTC
This sequence comes from Rhizobiaceae bacterium, assembly GCA_051009515.1. Taxonomy (GTDB): domain Bacteria; phylum Pseudomonadota; class Alphaproteobacteria; order Rhizobiales; family Rhizobiaceae; genus Pseudahrensia. The sequence continues at coordinate 36,065 of JBPCWM010000110.1, forward strand.
AACATCGGTGGCGCCGGGCTGACCTAAACCTCTGGCGCGCCGGCGACTCGACTTTCATTCAGCTAGCACTATATTGGTGCACTGGATTGACAATGATGATCGTCAAATGATCACTCGGGGGTAGCAGAGTGCACATACGGAATTTGGTTCAAACCCGGCTTTCAGAAGTGGTTGCCGAGCATTCACCAATGCCATTTCCTGATGCCATTGACGACGACGACGAGCTGGATGTTTTCGGCCTAGACTCGCTGGCGTTTATGGGTTTGCTGACTGCCATCGAAAAGGATGTTGGTTACATTCCCCGTGTGATCCTGGAAGGCGATCTTTACCCCGAGACCTTTGGAGAGCTCGTGTCGGCCTACGACGCCCAACGAACAAAATGAAAGCCGCAGATCTCCCACTGTACTACAACATGTGCGAGATTCTTGAGAACAACCTCGAGACTCGTGCAGACAAGACCGCCGTTTTAAGCGCAGACGGTTCGATGACTTTTCGTGAGGTTTCCCAGCAGGTGAACCAGATCGGAAACGCGCTCCTTCGCTGCGGGGTCCAATTCGGAGATTGTGTTGGTATATTGTGCCCCGACCGACCTGAATGGGTGACCTCTTTTTTCGCTGCCACGAAAATTGGTGGCGTTGCACTCGGCATGAATACATTACTCAAGACTGCCGAATATGACCATATCCTTGAAGATTCTCGCGCCCGTGTGATGATTGTGCACGAAAGCCTGCTAGAGGTTATCGAGCCGGTATTGGCCAATCACAAGACCCTGCAACGGGTCATCTTGATTGGTGATGCTGAAGAGACCGGCTACACAGCATTTGATGTGTGGATTGAAAACGAAAAACAAACCCTGGAAGCTGCGTGTACGCACCGCGAAGATTTCTGTTCGCTGCACTATTCCAGCGGCACAACGGGCATGCCCAAGGGGGTGCTGCACGCGCACAAGGACTACCCGCTGATCGCACAATTGTCCGGTGTAGACGTGTTTGGCATGACAGAGGATGATCGGACTTTTTCCGTCGCCAAGCTATTTTTCGTCTATGGGATCGGCGGCAACCTGATCTTCCCGTGGTATGTCGGCGCAAGCTGCGTCCTGCATGCCGGCCCACCGCGTCAGGCCGCCGCCGTTTTGAAAACCATTGAAACCTTCAAGCCCACCATTTTTGTCAGCGTTCCCACGGTGTATGGCGCCATTCTCGCGCTGCCCAAATTCAGCGAGCGCTACGATTTTGGTTCGATTCGTATGTGTCTGTCAGCCGGGGAAGCTCTGCCCGCACGCGCGTGGCAGGCCTGGAAAGACACGACGAAACTGGAAATCCTCGACACCATTGGCTGTACAGAAACCTACCACACATTTATGGCCAATCGGCCGGGTGCAATTCGACCCGGCAGCAGCGGCAAACCCATTGAAGGCTATGATGTGTGTCTGGTGGATGATGATGGCAATTCGGTTCCGCCAGGAAAGGTAGGAAACCTGATGGTGCGGGGTGAATCCACTGCGCTTTTTTATCTGCACCAGTCAGAGAAAAGTCGACACACGTTTCGCGGTGAATGGCTGTTTACGGGCGACCAATATTTGATGGATGAAGACGGTTACTACTGGCACCAGGGGCGCGGTGACGACATGCTCAAAGTCGGTGGCCTATGGGTGTCTCCGACCGGGCTTGAGGAGGTGTTGAGTGAACATGACGCCGTAAGCGAATGCGCAGTGGTCGGCCACTACGATAATGCTGGATTGCTCAAGCCCAAGGCCTTTGTGTGCCTGCAGGAAGGCAGGGAGGAGTCCAATGAACTGCTGGGCGAATTGTTAAAGCTTTGTGCCAGCAAACTCGATGCCCATGAGCGCCCCCGATGGGTAATTTTCGTCGACGAATTACCACGCACCGCAACCGGCAAATTGCAACGCTTCAAGCTGCGAGAGCAATAGGGCATGTCGCAACCGGACCGGTCTGATCATTCTCGAGCCCTCACACTTGAGGAAGCCAATGCCGAGATCGCTCGGCTTCATGCGCGGCTCGCGGCGGGAGACAAAAAAACGGTGCGAGAGCCCATCGCCGTTGTCGGTATGGGGTGTCGCTATCCCGGTGGCATACGTACACCAGATGAATTCTGGGAACTGTTGAAATCCGGTCGTGATATACTGCGCGAAATTCCGAGCGAACGCTGGGATGTCGACGCGCATTTCGACCCGGAAATAACCGTACCGGGAAAGATGTATGTTCGCCATGGATATTATCTGGACGACGTTGACCAGTTTGATCCTCAGTTCTTTGGCCTCTCACCCCGTGAGGCAGAAAGTCTCGACCCTCAACAACGCCTTGTCATGGAAGTCAGCTGGGAAACACTGGAACACGCTGGTATTGCCCCAAGCTCATTGGAGGGTGGCAAGACTGGTGTGTTCGTGGGCCAATATTGGGATGATTATTCTTCCCAGAGGATTTTTGCGACGGACAATCGTGAGATCGATCGCTACGCACAATTGAGCGCGTTGCGCGGGTTAACAGCGGGTCGAATCTGTCACATTCTCGATTCCCATGGGCCTGCCATACAACTCGATACCGCGTGCTCGTCGTCGTCCCTTGCGGTGCATCTGGCCTGCCAGTCCCTGCGTACGGGCGAAAGTGACCTGGCACTTGCCGGGGGCGTAAGCCTGATCCTGTCGCCGGAACATCTCATCGGCATTTGCCAGATGACAGCCCTGTCTCCGGACGGCCGCTGCAAGACATTTGATGCCAGCGCAGACGGATTTGGACAGGGGGAAGGTTGTGGCATCGTTGCACTGAAGCGTCTTAGCGACGCCCGCGCCGATGATGACACAGTGCTCGCCGTCATCCAGGGCTCCGCGGCCAACCATGACGGTCATGCCCGCACGGTAACCACGCCGAGTGGTTCAGCACAACGCGCCATGTTGCAGGAAGCGCTCGACGATGCGGGTCTTGAGCCAGATCAGGTTGATTACGTCGAAACCCATGGCACAGGCACACCGCTGGGTGATCCGATCGAGGTGATGGCGATCGCGCGCGTATTGTGTGAGGACCGCACGAAACCTCTCTATCTGGGCTCGGTGAAAACCAATGTCGGACACCTGGATTCGGCGGCAGGAATCGTCGGATTGATGAAAGTCGTGCTGTCGTTGCAGCATGATATGATTCCTTCGCATCTGAACTATTCTGTGCCAAACCGACATATCCCGTGGGACGACTGGTCGCTGCAAGTCCCGACCGAAAACATCCCCTGGGAGGGAGAGGATCGCTTTGCCGGCATCAGCGCATTCGGCATGAGCGGCACAAATGTGCATTTGATTGTCGGGCAGGCACCACCGCCGGCCTCAATGCAGAAACAGGCGGCCAATGCGGACCAAGCTTCCCAGCAGACCGATCAGATTTTGACCCTGTCCACCCAGGCAGCAGGCGCATTGCCGGAACTGGCGGGCCGTTATGCAGCACTTCTCAACACAGATGATGCCAGCGGGCAAACTGAGCCTAAACAGAACGCGGTCAGACTTGATCAACTGTGTTTCTCGGCGGCCACCGGTCGATCCCACCTGGGGCACCGTGCCACATTCATATCCAGCAGTCGGCAGGCCTTGGCCCGGTCTCTCATCGAATTTGCTGCTGGCGATACAACTGCCAGCACTGCTAACGGAATTATTGGTCGCCGTGCGCCCAAACTGGCGTTTTTATTTACCGGGCAAGGCGCCCAGCACGTCGGCATGGGTAAGAATTTATACGCAACCCACTCCGGTTTTCAAAAGTGGATTGACCGTTGTGCGGAATTGCTTGAACCCCTTCTTGAGC
>JBPCWM010000111.1:0-8115 GCA_051009515.1 Rhizobiaceae bacterium
GCATGTCGCCGAGCACTTTTATGAACGGATTATTTGGATTGACCGTATCAATGAGCGTCAAGGTGGACGCATTTGATACCCTGGACAGGCCGCCAATATCTGCGTTTCCACAATCAATTATCACAAATTCATAGGTTTGCTGCAGCGCATCAAGGATCATCGGCAATTGCGAAGCGGAAGCAGCAGCAGCTTCGGCACTGGTATTGCCACATGGCATAATGTGTGCACCGGACGTGCGGTCACAATGTATGGCTTCGCCCAGGTTGGCGGTACAGGAAAGCACATCCTTGATGCCCGCCGCATTTGAGTGGCCCAGCATGGTTTTGGTTGAGACGGCTGAACCCGAAACGTCAACGAGCACAGCGTTGGCTGGCTTTGCTGCGAGTGATCTTGCCAAGACAACGGCAGTTAAAGCCCCGCAGTCAGCCTCCGGTGTCAGAACGACAACCCGCCCTTGTCCGAGCAAAGATACCGATTTGACTGCCACCGAGACAGAAACCGAATTCTCGGAAGTCGGCGGAAGTTGCGGATTGAAGTCATGGCGACTGTCGAGATCACTTGCAACCGGTGCCATTGGTGGTGCAGCAACCTTTTGTACAGACTCGGCCTGCTGTTTGGTTGGTTGGGCCTTGTGCGCCAATGCAGGGGCATCAGATTCACTTAAATAGGCCTGCCGGATGGCTGTCCCGCTCAACACGCTTGCTGCAAGCGTAACCGTGGAACCAAGCATCAGAGTGCCAAAGAAGACACCCGCCAGCGTTGGCTTCTTTTTTGGAAAATACGGTTGCGAGGGCACTTCCGCCTTGGAAAACACAAACGCGTCGGCGGGCAGGTATTCCCGGTTTTGTCTTGATTGAGCTTCCTTGAAGCGAACTAGATAGGTGTTCAATAACTGGCGTTGAGCGTCGGCTTCCCGCTCCAGTGCTCGGAGTTCAACCTGAGCCTTGCCGACGCGTCCTGCTTCAGACTTCAAGACGTTTCTGCGTTGAATGAGATCAGCCTCACGGGCACGGGCCACCTCGGCCTCTCTCTGCAGGCTGGCTTCAATCTTGCGGGCTTCGGATTCGATTTGGGAATTCAGCGTGTTCACCTGGGATTTCAAGCGCTGAACCCTTGGATGGCCTGACAACAGTGTGGTGGACAATTCTGACAATTGCGATTTCAGGGTCACCTGTCTTTCACGCAATCTTTGAATCAACGGAGACCGTAGCACGCTTGACGCTTCATCCAGCGTGCCAGCTTTCAATGCTGAGCGGATCGAAGCCGCGTTTGCTTCGGCATTTGACAGTTGAACCCGCACGCGGCCAAGCTCGGTTGAGTTCGCTCTTATTCCGGCCAGTGGCCATGAAGAGTGGGGCAAGAAAATGAAAGGCGCTGTGTTTTCAGTAGATCCTGACCGATACCCGCTGGCGGCATCCCATATATCCGATCTGGCCAACCGTTCATTCATTCTGCGGTGGGAAAACGGAACGACCGCCCCGTTGGATGAAGGGTTCGAATTGTTTGCGCAATCCGTAGTTAGTGGCCTAGAAGCAACCCTCAAATCTTGAGGGAAGAACGTTCTATAAAACTACAGGATACGAGGACCTGTCGATTTGGGCCAAGAGCAGACCCAATACTCATTGGATCGAGATTCGGTTTAGGAATGCTGGACCGAAAAAAAGGAACAACGATTGGGCAACGCCGGTTCATTCGGCACTTGAATGCGTTTGTGCAACCCCATTCATAAAATGCAGCTCACACACATTCAGTTGTTAGCTGAGAAAATGTAGGGTTTTTGTGTTATCATTCAACCCGTAAGTGCTCAGCAGCGAGAAATCGGTTGACCGAAGGCACTCAGACCAGATGACGACCTGCCCAAGCAGCCGAACGCTCTATGATAACTATCTGACCTTGATGACTGAATTTCTAATGGTCGGAGTAGCAGGATTCGAACCTACGACCCCACGCCCCCCAGGCGTGTGCGCTACCGGACTGCGCCATACTCCGACTTGTCCCTGATTTAGTCAGGGAACTGAAAAATATCAAGCGACCTGCGCAATATCTGCAACAAAACTTAGTTGACCTGATCAAGCAGACGTTTGCACTCCAACAACTCAGTCAAAACCGCCTGCAATTGCGATCGGGAATCGCCTGCCCGGGCCTTGCCCTGAGCCGACACTGTTGCCAATTGGGAGACTGGTACCGCCTGTTTGATCTGTTCTTCGTCTGTTGACGGTAGCAACGGTGCACCGCTGGCTACTGCCTGAACAAAGCGGTTGCCCTGCTCTTTCAATATCCGCTGAACGCCCTTGATCGTGTAACCTTCCGCATAGAGCAGGTGGCGAATTCCCTTGAGCAGCAGCACATCATCAGGTCGATAATAGCGACGTCCACCTCCGCGCTTCAACGGCTTAATTTGACGAAAACGGGTTTCCCAAAAACGAAGGACATGCTGAGGCAAATCCAGCTCGTCAGCGACTTCAGATATAGTTTTGAAAGCATCAGGACTTTTCACGGCAATCGGCTCCTTAGATTCCTGGCATTACCTGCTGCTCCCCACCAAACTCCCAAGGCGGCAAGCAACTATCACGGCTGATGCCAAGTGCAGACTTGCCTCAAGAGTTCTTCTTGTTGGCCTGCAATACTTTTTCTTTCATGATGTTTGAGGGACGAAACACCATGACGCGCCTTGGTGTGATCGGCACTTCCTCTCCGGTTTTTGGATTACGGCCAATACGCTCATTCTTTGAGCGAATGGAAAACGTGCCAAAAGACGACAGTTTGATTGTCTCTCCACGCACCGCCGCTTGACAAATTTCTTCCAGCACGGATTCGACAAGACTTGAGGACTCAGATCGTGACAGGCCCACCTGCTGGTAAACAGCTTCACTCAGATCAGCCCGCGTTAATGTTTTGCCTGACATTTATAACTATCCCCGATAACTGTTCATGAAGTTTCGTGCTTGTTTTGCCAAAATCTTAATGGCAGACCGATGGTGGGTCAATTGCAATGCCATGTCAAAATCCGGTTGAGATGGTATTAAACGCTGTATTTGAGGAATAATTTGGCCGTCAGCCTTACCAGCGGACCAATACAGCCCCCCAGGTGAACCCTCCGCCCATAGCTTCAAGAAGAACCAGATCCCCCTCTTTCAACCGCCCATCCGCTTTTGCAGCATCGATTGCAAGCGGAATGGAGGCCGCTGATGTATTGCCATGTTGATTGACTGTCATGACAACTTTGTCTGAAGCGATTTTGAGTTTCTTGGCTGAAGCGTCGATAATGCGCTTGTTGGCCTGGTGGGGAATAAACCAGTCAATATCTTCCGCCGTCAGGCCGGTTGCCGCAAATGCATCCTCGATAACGTCAGTTATCATCGCCACTGCATGTTTGAAGACTTCCCGGCCCTGCATGCGCAAATGCCCGACTGTCCGGGTGGTTGACGGTCCACCATCCACATAGAGCTTTTCACGATGCGACCCATCCGAGCGCAGGTGGCTTGTCAGAACTCCCCGGTCAATTGACAGGCCAACCCCTTCCTGCGCTTCAAGAACAATGGCCCCTGCTCCGTCACCAAACAGGACACATGTGGTTCGGTCTTCCCAGTCCAGTATTCTGGAAAAGGTTTCAGAACCAATCACCAGCACGCGTTTGGCCTGCCCGGATTTGATGAACGTATCGGCCGTTGTCACGGCGTAGACGAATCCCGAACACACGGCCTGCAAGTCAAAGGCAGCACCGTGTTTCATACCCAGACGATTTTGAATATTCACTGCAGTTGCAGGAAACGTATTGTTTGGTGTCGATGTTGCAAGGATAATAAGGTCTATATCCTCAACCGTGACCCCGGCATCGTCGAGAGCAGCACGCGCTGCCGCTTCCCCCAAACTAGCGGTCGTTTCATCAGCCTCAGCGATGTAGCGCTGCTCGATGCCCGTGCGCTGCTGTATCCACTCATCAGATGTATCAACTTTTTGCGCAAGGTCCGCATTAGTTACAACGGTTCTGGGCTTGGCTGCTCCAGATCCCAGTATAACAGAACGTATCATCTATTGATCTCCAATTGGCTCATCTTCGCCAAAACGGGTTTTTTCCAAATCAGCAGCAATCTTTTGCTGCAGACCGTTCCTGATCATGTTGTGCCCCACATCAATGGCGCTGGCAAAACCTTCGGCATCAGTGCCACCATGGCTTTTGATAACAATGCCATTCAGGCCAAGAAACACAGCACCATTTACTTTCCGGGGATCCATTTTCTCACGCAATCTGCCAAAAGCCTGCTTAGCAAACAGATAACCAATGCGCGCCATTAGCGTGCGCGACATGGCATCACGCAGATAGGTGCCAACTTGTTTTGCTGTGCCTTCAGCGCTTTTCAGGGCAATATTACCTGTAAACCCCTCTGTTACGACCACATCCACGCCGCCGCGACCAAGATCGTCACCCTCTACAAATCCGTGATAGTCCAACCCGGGTAGATTGATCTCGCGCAAACGAGTCCCAGCAGATCGAATTTCTTCCAGACCCTTGACCTCTTCGACGCCGATATTGAGCAACCCAACCCGTGGCCTTTGAAGATCGAACAATGCACGAGCCATGGCAGAACCCATCAGCGCATAATCAACAAGTGCCTCGGCATCAGCACCAATGGTAGCGCCAACGTCAAGCACGATGCTTTCACCCTGCAGGTTTGGCCAGACAGCTGCCAGAGCGGGACGCTCGATTCCCGGCATCATGCGCAGACAGAAGCGGGACATGGCCATTAGCGCTCCAGTATTGCCCGCCGAAACCATCACATCCGCCTCACCGGATTTAACCGAATCAAGTGCCTTCCACATGCCAGACACCCGCCGACCATGTCTCAGCGCCTGGCTTGGCTTTTCATCCATGGCCACGGATTTCTCGCAAGCATGAAAGATTGATTCAGCCTTCAGCTGCTCATATTTTTCAAGTTCAGGAAGAACTGCTGCTTCCTCTCCGTGCAGGACATAGCGGATTTCCGGATAACGACGGCGCGATATTTCAGCCCCCGCCAGCACAACAGGAGGCCCACTGTCACCACCCATGACATCCAGAGCAATTGTTATCGTATTTGCTGGATTGGACATTTTAACCGGAACGAACCTCTTCTAGCGCGCCAGATCAGGCGCTGCTGCGCAAGACTGCTGAACTGCAAAATCTGTCGCAACCGAAGAAATACACAAAGGCTGACGTGATTGCGACCCCATATGCTGTCCTTCAAGTCTTTTTTGGGTCCGACTTGAGCTTTTCAAGGACGGAAAACGGCGAATCACGCAGATTATGCTCAGCTTCGGGATCAAACTCCGCACCTTCAACTCTAGCAAAGGGATCGATCCCCAATGTGAAATGCTCAAGCCAGGACAACGCCAAATCTACAGAGTCGCCCGTGAAGTGCTCCGGCGGATCATCCCCGATGGGATCCAGGATCAGTTCGCCATCGGAATCCGTCTGTGGCATGACGGGTTTTGAGCCCTCGGGCAAATAAGTCAGCTCAAAACTCTCCTCCACACGTTGGTCGAGCGATTCACCGGTAACAGCACAGGGCTGCACTATGTCTGCATGGACCGATCCAATCAATTTCACCCCGTCGCGCTTCCATGGGCTCACATGGCTTCGGGCGCAAAAGGTCTTCACTTCCAGAAGATCATGATCGCGGGCGATCAATGCACGCACATCTTCATCACCCTCATACTCAATGTGGCGACCCTTTCGTGCCAGTCGACGCACATTGACGGGGTACGAAAACGCACATTTTCGTGGTTCAGTCTGCATAAGTCGAAACGTCCTTGAGTGGTCCATCAAACAAAACCCGGCCTGCAAGCAAACCCGAAGCCAATTTTGCATTCATGTCCCGCACCTGCCAGGCCATATAGATGGCCAGGTCTTGCTCTTTGCCCATTGTCTCTTCTTCGGGAAACATGTTGCGTGCAATTACATCTGCCAAAGCAGGGACGATTTCTCGGCTTTCCAACGCCGCTTCGTAGGCGCCGGTTCGACCATAGAAAACCTGTGTCATCTTTGCGATCCGCTTAGGTACAGTTTGGTCACCAACCCCGGCCTCCCGCAACGCTGCATCCATGTCATCAATAAAAGCATCGAAAATCAACTGGGAGACCCTTCGGCTTTCCTGATCTTCGTGCTTGAGGCGGTTGTGCACAATAAACAGATGCATGGTTAGCAGCTCAAACCGTCCGTCAAACGTATCAGGCACACCATAATCGGTATAAAATAGCGGATCTCTGGCTCTTGCCACAACTGTGCCATAAAGGGCATGTGCAAGGGAGCCGCTCTTATTTCGGCCAAACAAGGCTTTGAACATGTTTCAAAAACCGGATATGAGTTAAACGGGTTGGGCTTGATACGGTGATATAAGCATTTGTTCGACAATGAACAGGGCTCATGAACTGGTGGAGAAAAAATATGGTCCTCGATCAATCAATTTTGAAATGCCCCAGTGCACTGCGGGTTACTATCGTGCTGGCCAGCGTGGCGGCTGCCCCGATGGTTCTAACTGCCTGTGGTTACACCAGCGAAGTCATTTCACATGGATATCAACTCGACGAAGAAGCGCTGGCTCTCGTACCAGAAGGTTCTTCGCGGGAACAGGTACTGCTTTCACTTGGGACACCATCCACCACCAACAGCCTGCCCGGAGGCAACGAAACCTACTACTATATCAGTCAGAAAAAAGCCCGATCCTTTGCCTTTCAAAGACCGTCGGTGATCGACCAACGTGTTCTTGCCATATACATGGACAATAACAACACCGTTGAAAGGGTCGCTAACTATGGTCTGAAGGACGGCAAGGTGTTTGATTACATCGGACGTGTCACACCAACCGGTGGTGCCGAACAAACCTTCCTTTCCCAGTTGCTCAGAAGTGGTGGGAAGATCAACCCATTTGGAACCTAAGTTCAGGCCTATTATTGATCTAAGTTTGAAATGTTCGATCAGGGCATATTTCGTTAAGAAAAGTGCCATATTGGCGGCACGCTTTGGAGTCTCAGTTTTTCAATTATGTGAAAGGCTGATTGCAATGAGTGATGTGGCTCGCGACACGCAGGCGACGCTGGCCTGCAAAATTTGACATTTCAAATTATGTCTCGATTAAGAATCAACATCGAACAGACGCTGTTTGAACGATCTTGCCCATGTGCAGTTGTATAATGCGGTTCAGAGCGCAGTTTCCTTTTTCGAAACGAGGCGCAACCAAATGAGCGCCAGAAGGCACAACCCGACAACTGGAAAAACCGTATAGTTGATGGCATTCCATCCATCCGCTCCAAAGGCGTTCAAGGTCGTGCCCGACATGAATGAACCGAATGCAACGGACCCAAACAGAATAAAGTCGTTAGCACCCTGCGCTTTTGCACGCTCTTCGGGGCGGTAGGTGTCGGTCAGCATGGCCGTTGCCCCGATAAATCCGAAATTCCAACCAAATCCGAGCAGGATCAATGCCACGTAAAAATTGGTAAGCGTGATCCCCATCAACGCCACTGTTGCACAGGCCAGAAGCAATGCCATGCCTGTGGTGACAATTGTCTCCTTGCCAAATCTGGCAATCAGGTTGCCAGTAAAGAAGCTCGGGCCAAACATTGCCATGACGTGCCACTGAATGCCCAACGTCGAATCGTCCGGGCTGAAACCACATAGTTGCATGGCAAGAGGTGCTCCCGTCATGACAAAGGACATGAGAGCATAGGAGCCAACCGCACAAACGACCGAGACAATAAAACGCGGTTGTTTCATGATTTGAGACAGAGGGCGGCCCGTGTCTGCCGTTTTGCGCTCCTCCTTTGTTGGAGGCGCGTCAAATCGCAATTGTGACAGGGCCACAATACCCAGGAGAACCAAAATGGCACCAGCAAAATAAGCCGCGGCAAACTCAACCGGAAAAAACATGCCACGCACGAAACCTGCTACTTGTGGTCCCGCAAAATATGCCGCAGCCGTGATCGCCACAATCATTGCGATTGCCTTCAATGAATTGCCATTTGAAAACGCCGCGCGTGCGACCGCAACAATTGTTCCCATCACAAGTGCTGCCAGCGCAAAATAGGGGCCAGCAAGATCGATTCCCGGCCCAACCGGGTTAATGAAGTAGATCGCGG
>JBPCWM010000112.1:0-32264 GCA_051009515.1 Rhizobiaceae bacterium
GCCATCCATATCGGGCAGGCCCACATCCATAATCAGCAGATCTACGTGGTTTTCACGGGCACTTTTGATACCAGCTGCAGCCGATTCTTCTTGAATAATGCCAAACTCATCATAGAGTTCGAGCTGCTCAGTCAAAGCTTCCCGCAGGTCACGGTCATCATCAACCAGAAGGATGGCGCGTTCGGTCATGGTATTCCTCACAATAAATTGCCCCTTTCAGCGGGGATCCTTCCCCATCTAAGTACAAAAATCGTGGCGTAAACTTGCGCCGCCGGGAATCACACGCAATTGTGAAACCGTGTTGAATATTGTGAGCCAATCCAGTCAAAAGTGCAAAACTATTACGGCCCTACGTTGAAAAAACTAACTGTTCGGTCTCGACCGGGCCAACACAGCCAGGGCTTGCTGCGTGCTGGTGGTCGTATCCTGCCTTGTGCTCTTGGAAGATCAGGCATCGGCATGAAACACGGCGAAGGGGATGGAATCACCCCATTGGGTCAATTTCGCTTATTGTTTGCCCTGTTGCGCACTGACAAACTCCCAGATAGCCACACCCGTCTCGATCAGCGATCGATAACTGCCAAAGACGGTTGGTGTGATGCACAGGGCGATCGCAACTACAACTTACCGGTACCAATTCCCTATCCTGCAAGCCACGAAAAGCTCTGGCGTGCTGATGATCTGTATGATGTAGCCATTGTTATGGACTTCAATATCAGCAGGCGCTTGCGGGTTGGTGGCAGCGCGATCTTTTTTCATATCGCAATGCCAGACTACAGCGCGACTGAAGGCTGCGTGGCCATATCCAGGCCCGACATGTTGTGGCTACTGCCAAGGCTGGATGCAAATACGGTTATGACCATCAAAAATTGATCCCGGACAGGGCGTTACCGGGTCAATTCCCGCATCGCATCGCCAATTCCAGACAACGTTAGCGGATACATGCGATCACTCATGATCTGCTGAATCATTTGCGTGGACTGTGTATAGCGCCATCCTTTTTGAGGCACCGGATTGAGCCATACGGTCGACGGCCATTGATCCGTGACCCGCCGCAGCCAGGTCTCGCCACTTTCAGCATTCCAGTGCTCGACAGCACCACCTGGATAGACCACCTCGTAGGGACTCATTGCAGCGTCGCCGACAAATATGCATTTGTAGCCGGAACCGTAGGTGCGCAACACATCCCATGTATCCATCTGCTCACCATAGCGGCGTCGGTTATCCTTCCACACGCCTTCATAAAGGCAGTTGTGAAAATAGAAATATTCCATGTGCTTGAACTCTGAGCGAGCGGCAGAGAACAACTCTTCCACCACCTTGATATGGCCATCCATCGATCCGCCAACATCAAGAAACAGCAGCAACTTTACAGCATTGCGCCGCTCTGGTCGGGTTTTGACATCCAGATACCCATTTTCGGCGGTCGAGCGAATGGTTCCCCCCAGATCAAATTCTTCTGCTTCCCCCTCCCGCGCCCAGCGACGCAGGCGCTTCAGGGCAACCTTGATGTTGCGGGTACCAAGTTCGACGCTGTCATCAAGGTTCTTGAACTCGCGCTTGTCCCAAACCTTCACAGCCCGCTTGTGCCGACTCTCTTCTTGACCAATGCGAACACCTTCCGGGTTGTAGCCATAGGCTCCGAATGGCGACGTCCCGGCAGTACCAATCCATTTGGAGCCGCCCTGGTGGCGCTTTTTCTGTTCCTCAAGACGCTTCTTGAGCGTCTCCATCAGTTTTTCCCAACCGCCCAGGGCTTCAATTTGCTGCTTTTCTTCTTCGCTGAGGTGTTTTTCAGCCATTTTGCGCAACCACTCCTCCGGCAGCGCCTGTTCGCCCACAGTCTGGGAACCGGAAACAGCTTCCACCCCCTTGAACACTTCGGCAAAAACGCGGTCAAACTTGTCGATATTGCGCTCATCCTTGATCAGCGCAGACCGGGCCAGAAAATAGAATTCTTCAATGTCCCACATGGCAATGCCCCGTTGCATGGCATCAAGCAGAGTCAAATACTCCCTTAAGGATATGGGCACCGAAGCCTGTTTCAGACCGTAGAAGAGATTTGTGAACATGTCAGAAGCTTAATTGCCAATCTTGTCCATATCAAACTCTGTTGTCTGATAAATCTGGTTGATCCAGTTTCCAAACAACAAATGAGCATGACTGCGCCAGCGATTTTGTGGCTGCTCGTCTGGGTCATCGCCAGGGTAATAATTGTGCGGAACTTCGATTGATGTGCCTTTGGCAATATCGCGATCATATTCCTCTTTGAGAGAAGAAGAATCATATTCGATGTGGTTGAAAATATAGAGCCTGTTGCATTGCTTTTCAGAAATCAGGCAGGGGCCGGTATAATCGCTGTCCATCAACAGCTCCAATCCGTCATGCTTCAGAATGTCTGCTGCCCGCATCTCCGTCCAGCGTGAAACGGGAATCTGGAAATCATCGGAAAAACCACTGAGATAGGGGGAAGTCGGGTTGAGGTTGCGATGGCGGTAAACACCAAACGCCTTTTTCGACAGATCGTATTTCGGAATTCCATAGAAATGGTAGGCCGCGGCCATTGCGCCCCAGCAAATATTGAACGTGGAATGCACATTGGTCACCGTCCAGTCAAAGATCTGCTGCAATTCCGGCCAATAGGTAACATCTTCGAAATCAAGCAGTTCAATGGGCGCACCCGTGATGATGAATCCGTCAAACTTTTCGTTCAGGATATCTTCAAACGTTCTATAAAATGCAATCAGATGATCCTCTGCCGTATTCTTCGACTTGTGCCCGGAAATGCGCACAAGGGTCATTTCAACCTGCAGGGGAGTGGCCCCGATCAAACGGGCAATCTGAGTTTCCGTCCTGATCTTGTTGGGCATGAGATTCAGCAGGGCAATACGCAGCGGGCGAATATCCTGTCGCGCAGCGGTATTCTCATCCATAACCATCACACCTTCCTGCTCCAGTGTATGACGGGCTGGAAGTTTGTCTGGAATGCGTATGGGCATGATTGTATCCACCTTCATCTGGTTCTGCATCGAAATTGCAGATGGATCGTACCTAATGACAGGAGCGGCCCTTTAGCAATTTCTTTAACGTGGCTGCAAGCCGACCGGCCAAATCACCACGCCGGGAACTTAGGCACAGCAGAAGCGGAGGTCAATCCACGAAGTCTCTTGGGCAATTTTTAGGGCTGAATCCAAGGCCATCCAGACCCGACCAGTTCAGCAACCCCCTGCAAGGACACATTTTGGTAACTCGTGCACGCTATTGATAAGAATGCGGTGGTTTAACAGGAGGCAGGTATGCCCAGAAACATTCCATCGATTGCCCCAATTGCTATGCCATCCGGCTCTGCTCGACGAATCAGTGAACGTTTGCCACGGCGCAAGGCATTCAAAGCTGGAATTGTATCCTATCAAAACCACTCGCTCAGCCATGACTGCATCGTTCGTGATATGAGCGTGAAGGGTGCCAGATTGAGATTTGAGCAACACCCCGTTGTACCCAACAATTTCACCCTCATCATTCCGGTTGAAGGCAAGAAAGTCGATTGTCAGATCAAATGGCGCAATGATGTCGAGCTGGGGGTCGAATTTACATCAGAAGTTCAGCCTGACAAACGCATTGTCCGCGACCAGAAGGTCGACGTTGAATATGTAATCCCCCGAAAACCAAGCCTTCGCAAACGGTAATAGCTGCCAAGCGCACAATCTTCTCCAGACGGGCTCTAGCTGGCTGCTGATTGCGCAGCCCGCATCTGTCTCTTGCGTTCAATTGGATCAAGAATGCGCTTACGCAGACGAATGTTCTCCGGCGTAACCTCCACCAATTCTTCATCCGTGATATAGGCCAGTGACTTTTCCAGTGTCATGTTGAGTGGCGTCGTGATCTTGACCGCCTCATCCTTACCGGACGAACGCATATTGGTCAGCTGTTTGCCCTTCAATACGTTGACTTCCAGATCATTGCCACGCGAGTGCTCTCCAACAATCATGCCCTGATACACCTTGTCGCCGGGGTGGATCATCATTGGGCCGCGATCTTCCAGATGGAACATGGCAAAGGCCACCGCGTTGCCACTGGCATTGGAGATAAGGGCACCTGTGTGGCGCTGGGCAATATCCCCCTTGTAGGGCTGATATTCGAAAAAAGTCCGGTTGAAGATAGCCGTGCCCCTGGTATCGGTCATCAATTCGGATAAATAGCCGATCAGCCCACGCGTTGGAGCGTGAAAGACAAGGCGCGTACGCCCACCACCCGATGGTTTCATCTCGATCAGATCAGCCCGGCGCTGAGACAATTTCTCAACCACGGCACCGGAATATTCTTCATCCACGTCAATGATGGCTTCTTCAACAGGTTCTATCTTGGTACCATTATCATCTTCCTGCATGAGAACCCGCGGGCGGCCAACAGTGAGTTCAAACCCTTCACGGCGCATGGTCTCGATGAGAATGGCCAGCTGTAGTTCGCCGCGTCCCGCAACTTCATAAGCATCAGACCCTTCCACCTGCGAAACCTTCAATGCGACATTGCCCTCTGCCTCTTTCATCAAGCGGTCCCGAATAACACGACTCTGCACCTTGTCACCCTCCTTGCCGGCCAGTGGACCATCATTGACGCGAAACGTCATGGAAAGTGTCGGCGGGTCGATTGGCTGCGCCTCAATCGGCTCCTTGATACCCGGTGCAACAAGCGTATCCGCAACGGTTGCCTTGGTCAGTCCTGCAATGGATACAATGTCACCTGCCTTAGCCGTGTTCACCGGCTTACGGTCCAGACCTTCAAATGACAGAACCTGGGTGATACGACCCTGCTCGACAATGTTGCCATCCTGATCCAATGCATGGATCGGTTGGTTTGGTACAGCCGTACCCGAGGTAATGCGGCCAGTCAGAATGCGACCGAGATAGGGGTTGGCCTCAATAGTGGTCGCCAACATGCGAAACTCGCCATCTTCAACGCTGGGCTCCGGCACATGATCCATGACAAGATCCAGCAGTGGTGCCATGTCGTCTTTGGGCCCCTCAGGGTCCATGGCCATCCAGCCTTCCTTGGCCGAGCCATACAAAACGTGAAAATCAAGCTGCTCTTCATTGGCATCCAGCGTTGCAAACAAATCAAATACTTCATCCAGCACCCAATCCGGGCGGCCGTCTGGCTTGTCGATCTTGTTGATCGCCACAATGGGACGCAAGCCAAGCTTTAGCGCTTTTTGCAATACAAACTTGGTCTGCGGCATTGGTCCTTCAGCCGCATCTACCAGAATAATTACGCCATCGACCATATTAAGAATGCGCTCCACCTCGCCACCAAAATCGGCGTGTCCGGGCGTGTCCACAATGTTGATACGGGAATCCTTCCACTGGATGGAAGTTACCTTGGCCAGAATGGTAATCCCCCGTTCTTTTTCCAGATCGTTGGAATCCATGGCCCGTTCGTCAACCTGCTGGTTCTCACGAAACGTGCCTGACTGCTGGAGCAGCACATCGATGAGAGTGGTTTTTCCATGGTCGACATGCGCGATGATCGCGATGTTACGAAGTGTCATTTTCTTAGCCTGAACATTTGGGAAATCCCGCCAGCAGCGTCACCGGATCGAAAGATTTCCTGTCAATCTTGGGGGCCGGGGCAAACCGCACCCGGTATCTGCGGTGGCTTATAGGGCGGAAGTCCCCATAAGGAAAGGGGGGAGGCCCGATAAGTTTGCGGCCTCAGGTGGCAAAGCAGCAAGGGGCGTGACAAATGACGAATAAAACGTATTCTGGCTTTATGAGGGAAGAAAAAGCGCACTTAACGCTAAAGATAGATACTGAACAGCCGGTCGAACTACGCGATTTTGTAGGTTCCTTTACATCTTTAGCAAACGAATTTGAGAGATTTATTAAAGCATCGTATCCAGATGCAAAATCCAACCCGAAAATGTTCGTTCGGGAAGTTAGATACGGCTGTATCGAAGCGGATATGATTGCAGGATTCGCAGCCGTTGCTATGACGCAGATGGATCAAATTCTAATATTGGAGGACTTCGTCAAGCGGTGGGGAACGCGCTTCCTTTCATTGCGTAACGCCAATGCCAAAGAGGATGAACTCAATTCCAATCGAGAACTAAAAGATTGGGCCGATGCTGCCAAATCTATATCCAGTGATCCCGTTGCATTACATAGACTACAGGCTGCCACTTTCGAAGGTGGCAAAAGACAAATAAAGGCTGAGTTTATATTCGACGCCCCAGATGCGCGTACCGCATTACAGAACATTGAAGATAGAAAACTCCTTTTAGCAGCTCCCACGGCAACACCCCATGAGCGGGTTTTGATGGTCTACACCAGAACTGATGTTCACGATGCAACCATCAACAAAAAGTCGGCTGAGCGTGTTTTAATTAATCAAATCTCTGATGTGGAACGGCCAGTAGTGTACGCCTCTGAGATGGCAGAGCAAGAAATTCGCGAGCATATCCGGGAGGCTGATGAGAATGTGTACAAGCGCGGGTTTGTTGTCGATGTCGTTGAGGAACTGAACGGTGATAAAGTTATCGCCTACGGTGTAACTGCCTTCCACTCAGTGATCGATATTGACTAGATCCAAAAATCACGTCTACCAATCGTTTCAAGATACTGAACCAAACATGGCCGATAATTGCGCTTGCGAAGCAATGGCATAGCTGCCAGCAAATTGAGGGTTCGGCAACATCGACCGCAAGAACTTCGACCAGCCTTCTGTCAACGTTGTGCTTGAACCTGGCCCCGAACTAACAGGCCGACCGTAAGAACCGCGCTACCTTTACGCAAGAAGGCTTGTGATCAGAAATGTCAAAATCCGATCAAGCTTTCAAATCTGCGAAGTCTATGGCAGATTTTAAGCAATCGCTTACTCGTGCTCCGGAGACCTTTATGCCGATTTTTACCCGCTTTTTCGCTTGTCTGACGTTCACATTTGCCCTGATGATTTCGGTACATGCTGCTGACTTGCCGAATCTTGGAGGAAAGAAAGTCATTGTGGTGACCGAAAACGCCTATCCCCCGCTGCAATTTGTTGACCCGAAAACCGGGACGGCAATAGGTTGGGAATATGACGCAGTTGCCGAAATGGCCAAACGGCTGAACATCAGTGTCGAATACCAAAACACATCCTGGGACGCGATGATTGCAGCAGTTTCTGACGGTCAATACGACATGGGCATGACTGGAATCACGATAAAAGAGGATCGGGCCAAAAAAGTAGATTTCTCCGATCCCTACATGCGCTCTGAAATGTTCATGCTGGTGCGCGGTGATGAAGCCCGTTTCAATGATGCCAAATCCTTTGCAGGTTTTGAAAAAGGACTGGTTGGAGCACAAGCCGGAACCACGCCGTTTTACGTCGCTGTCTACAATGTCCTGGATGGCAATGAGCAGAACTCGCGTATCAAACTGTTTGAAACCTTTGGTGCCCAGGTTCAGGCGCTGAAAACCGGAGATGTGGATATGGTGTTGACCGACGGTACAGCAGGAAAAGGCTACGTAGACGCGTCCAATGGCGGGCTTAAGCTGGTCGGGGGTGCACTCGGCACCGAAGATTTCGGATTCATCTTTCCCAAAGGGTCAGATCTGGTGGGTCCGTTCAACGCAGCTATTGCTTCAATGAAGGCAGATGGAACAATTGATGCGCTCAACAAAAAATGGTTCCTTGACTATAAATTCGGCCAGTAGCTTGCAATCCAGCTGACCAGTTCGGCTCATGGCTGCCGCATCTCATTCAGATGACGACTTTCCCTACTGGCTGGTTGCCGCAGCCGTAATCGGCGCGGCCATCGCCGTAACCATCGTTGTCAATGATCTCTATACGCAGACCTTCACGACGGTTATTCGCGGCATCTGGATAACCATATTTGTAACCCTTGTGGGGTTTGGCCTGGCATCATTTCTGGGCCTCTTGCTGGCGGTCATGGGATTGTCCCGCTATCTGTGGCTGCGGCAGATCTCGCGATTCTATATTGAGATCATTCGCGGTGTGCCAATTCTTGTGCTTCTCTTTTACATAGCATTTGTTGGCGCTCCGGTGCTCGTCTCGTTCTGGAATTTTTTGACCGCACCGCTCATTGAGGCACAGATCATCGAACCTATGACCGTTCGTGATTTCCCGTTGATCTGGCGCGCAGCCATCGCGCTGATGATAGGCTATTCAGCCTTTATCGCCGAAGTGTTCCGCGCCGGCATTCAATCGGTCGACGAAGGACAGATCGAGGCCGCCAAGGCACTTGGCTTGTCCGGCTGGCAAAGGTTCCGCTTCATAGTCTTCCCACAAGCCATAAGAACCATCCTGCCCCCCCTGGGCAATGACTTCGTGGCCATGGTCAAGGATTCATCCCTTGTATCTGTTCTGGGGGTGGCTGATATTACCCAGATGGGCAAGGTCTATGCGGCTGGCAGTTTTACCTTCTTTGAGACTTATTCCATCGTTGCCTATATCTATCTTGTGCTCACAATCGGGCTCAGTTTAAGCCTTCGGAGGCTGGAAAAAAGATTACGCATGCGACAGGAAAATGACGTGGCGTAAAACCATCATTATTTCTTTGCCGCCCTGACCGATACTGGTCAAATTATTTGGGGGCAAGATCAGCCAAAATATTTGCGGCGACAGTCAACCGTGAAACTGTTGCCTGTTCCTGTTCAACAATATTGCGAATCTGCTCGCGCGTGCTGGCAACTGCTTCTGCATTGCTATCCATCCAGCTTGCTTTCGATTTGGAGCGAGCGCTGCTCTCGGTGGTCAGTATTTTTTCGACAATATCGCGACGCGCCCGATGCAGGCTCTGCAATGCCCGGTCCAGAGCGAGATCGTCATAGTAGTCAACCGTTTCGATCTCGCGCGCAGCCTGTACCATTCGGTCGACCCGAAAAATCTCCGTAATCTTGAAGAACGCTGTCGCAGCCTGATCCAATGGTTTGCCGCTTGTCGTGGCGGCCAACAGAATATCCGGTATCAATCCGGCAATTGGCATACGGGCAAGTGTATCTGCCGTTGTCTTGGGTATACCGGCAGCAGTGTATCGAGCCATATCAGCTTTAATGCGCGCGCCCAGAAAATCAGGACCAATTTTTTCCAGTTTCGGCATCAACACATCAACCGCCTTGCGATATCGTATCGCTTCCGCCTCAAGACCCTTTCGGAAATCTCCGTAGCGCACGAACCAGACGGATTGCGAAATCACCCGGTCTTGCAAAATGGCATACAATTCCAACTGGAGGTCGCCAGGAATCTTGTTGTCCAGCGCATCTATAGATTCATTGATCTCGGCAAGCCGGAAAGCATCTCGAACCACAACATAAGCCCGGGCAATCACATCCAGCTTGGCACCCGTTTGATCGCTCACCCGACTGATGTAAGTCGGGCCTCCACGATTGATCATGGAATTGGACAGAACTGTTGCAATAATTTCACGGCGCAACCTGTGCGTTTCGATTTCACCCGCATACCGTTTTTGCATTTTGGGTGGGAAATAATCGACCAGAAGTGCCTTCAAATAGGGATCATCAGGAACTGTCCCGGATACCAGATCATCCAGCGCAACTATCTTGGCATAGGCCAGCAAAACACCAATCTCGGCTCTTGTGAGGGCTATGCCCGCTGCTCGCCGTTCAGCCATTGTGGTATCGTCCGGCAGATTTTCAACCTGACGATCCAGCAGATCACGGGCCTCCAGGCTGTGCATGAGACGCTGCTGGTGGGCCAAATCTTCCATGCCCCGCCGTTCAGCCAGCGAAATGGACAGGGTTTGCAAATAGTTGTTACGGAGCACCAATTCACCAACAGTATCGGTCATGCTTTCCAGCAATTTGTTGCGTGCAGGACGCGTCAAACGACCCGACTTCATGGCAGCCGCCAGTGCAATCTTGATATTGACTTCAACATCGGACGAATTCACTCCGGCTGAATTGTCAATTGCATCGGAATTACAACGCCCACCCAACATATTGAATTCGATGCGGCCGGGATGGGTTACACCCAGATTGGCCCCTTCTCCGATCACCTTGCAACGCGATTCCTTTGACGTAACGCGAATGGCGTCATTACCACGATCATCCGCATCAGCATCGCTCTCATGAGAGGCCCGTATGTACGTGCCGATACCACCAAACCACATGAGATCCACCGGGGCTTTGAGAATGGCGTTGAGTACGGCCTGCGGCGTGTGATCACCGGCGGTGAAACCAATGGCTTGTGCTGCCTGTTTTGACAGGGTGATCTTCTTGGCACCACGGGAATAGACGCCGCCGCCTTTCGATATTGATTCACGTTTGTAGTCCTGCCAGGTCAGACGTCCGGCATCAAACAGGCGTTTACGCTCCTTGTAGGAAGCTGCAATATCCGGTTCGGGATCAATGAAAATGTCGCGGTGGTCAAAGGCCGCAATCAATCGGGTTTTTTTGGACAATAACATGCCATTGCCAAACACATCGCCAGACATATCGCCGACCCCAGCTACAGTGAAGGGCTCAGTCTGGATATCTCGATTCATTTCACGGAAATGACGTTTGACAGCCTCCCATGCACCGCGAGCGGTAATACCCATTTTCTTGTGATCATATCCGGCGCTACCCCCTGAGGCAAAGGCATCATCCAGCCAGAAATCCCGTTCCTGAGATATGGCATTGGCTGTATCTGAAAACGTCGACGTCCCCTTGTCGGCAGCCACGACGAAATAGGGATCATCACCATCGTGACGAACAATTTTTTCCGGTGGAACAACTTTCCCATCTTCAAGGTTGTCGGTCAGCGACAGCAAGGATGAAATGAAGATTTTATACGCAGAGCGACCTTCTTCAAACCATGCATTTCGATCTCCACCAACGGGCAGTTGCTTGGGTACAAAGCCACCCTTTGAACCCACAGGCACGATCACTGCATTCTTGACCTGCTGGGCTTTCACCAGGCCCAGGACTTCGGTGCGATAATCCTGCGCCCGGTCGGACCAGCGCAGCCCACCTCGCGCCACCGGCCCAAATCGCAAATGCAACCCTTCAACGCGAGGGGCCGATACAAATATTTCGCGATAGGGCACCGGTTGCGGCATAATCTTGACGACCGACGGATCCACCTTGAAGGCCAGCACCGGCGTTGGCGCATCTTCACTACCTTCGCTTTGAAGAATGGGAGAATAGTAATTGGTCCGCAGGGTTGCGTCGATCACATTGAGGAAGTCGCGAATGATCGAGTCATCATCACTGGATTGTACCCTTTCCAGAGCCTGCAGAACAGTGTCCTGCAGTTCACTTTGCTTGGCCGCCCGGCTCCTCGTTTTAGGGTCGAACCGGGCCGAAAAGAGTTGCGCCAGATCGCGGGTGATCTGCGGATGTGCAGCCAGAATGCGAGCCATGGAATGAATGGTGAATCGCGACCTAACCTGTCTGAGATAACGTGCATAAGCACGCATCACACCAGCCAATTGCCAATCCAGTCCTGCAATCAGAACCAGAGCATTGAAGTTGTCATTGTCGGTTTCTCGCTTCCAGATTGCCTGGATGGCGGCCTGCAATTTTGGTTCAATAGATTTCAGGTCAATTGCAGATTCATCGGCACTTTCCAGCACCATGTCATGAATAAACGCAGTTGATCCCGTCCGGGTTTGAATTTCAAACGTGCGCTCTTCAATGGCGTGAAACCCCATATTTTCCAACATCGGTACACGCCGAGACAGTGGAACCGCCGAATTCAAGTGAAGCAGTTTGAACCCAACCCTCGATTCCTCATCAAGATGATGAAAATCCAGTTCAATCTGACTTTCACTTTCCAACCGTTTCAGCAGTTGAACATCACCCAGCGCCAACTCCGGTTCAACATGCTCCTGATAGGACAGCGGGAATTCAAGATCGATGTCCACCTCGGATAGCTGCCTGAGCCGGTCCGTCCAGGTGCGCGTGATTTCGGTGATCTGGTGTTCCAGCTCCGCGCGCGAGACTTTCGGTGTCTTGCCCCTGGATCGACCTATGATGAACTGGATGCGAACAAGTCCGTTTTCGAGGAATACAGGATAGAAGGCAGACAGATGCCCGTCATAGGTCTTGGACAAATACTCGCCCAGGCGGATTCTCGTATCGGAATCATACCTGTCTCGCGGCACATAAACCATGATGCTCACGAAGCGATCAAATTTGTCTGGGCGTGGCAATGCCCGTATACGGGGGCGTTCTTCCAGTTGTGAAGCAACTTTTACAAATTCGGTAAGCAGTTTTTCGTCGAGCTGAAACATGGCATCGCGTGGCCAGGTTTCCAGAATATTGATCATCGCCTTGCCAGAATGACTGGAGGGATCGGTGCGATAATATTCGAGGACGGAATTGGCCTTGTGACGCAGAATCGGTATCGACATGACCGAGCGCGTGTAGGTGCTTGAAGTGAACAAGCCAACAATACGCAATTCACCGGCCAGCTTACCTTCGCGGGTAAACCGCTTCACCCCGATGTAATCCAGATGTACGCGACGGTGAACCACCGAACGCAGATTGGCCTTGGTGATGATCACCGGATCCTTGCCAAACAGAAAATCACGGATTTCCTGTGTTAATGGTACAGGCTGCCCACCCCGCGACATGACGTGAAGGTCGTCATTCTTCAAAATGCCGAGTGCGGATCCGGGAACCGGCTTAAGTTCGCCTTTGGTACGGGTGCCTTTATAGGTGTATTCGCGCAAGCCCATGAATGTAAAATTGTTGTTGGTCAGCCATTGTAAAAACTGGACAGCCTCTGCGATGCGGTCTGCTGGCAATGGTGGTGGAGTGGCGCGGAACGTTTCCATTTCTTCATCCACCCGCAGCAGCATGGGACGCCAGTCATCTGTCGCATGCCTGACCTGGCTGAGAACTGCAGCCAGCGTAGACTTCATTGCCTTGCGTGCACTTGCGCTCATGCGATCCAGAATGACCACAACCAGCGATGCAGATTGGCCCTGCGCCACCTGAATCACTGGATGGGCGATCAATTCAACTTCCAGCCCATGGGTATTCAATTCTGCCAAAATGGAATCGATGATGAATGGTCGATTCGACATAGTGACAGAAACCATAGTTTTGGAATCTCCGATTTGTGAGACTTCCAGCGTTTCCTTTGGATATTTATCGAGAGCTTGCTTGGCCCGTTCAATCATCACACCCAACATTTTGGGAGACTGTGCCGACAAGTCCTCCTGAAGCACACCGTCAAACAAATGCCTTGCAAACTGAAGCGCTGACTTTTGTTTGGCTTTGGGGAGCTGTCCAATTGCAGATTTCAGGTGCATGTCGTTTTCAGATTCGCTGGCCATTACAAATGTCCTTGAGTACGATGCGGGACCACACGGAAACAAAGAAGATCAAAATATGCAAGAAAAAGACGTAATGGCGCTCAAAATATCTCCGGAATCACCGGTTTCGGACAAAACCAGGGCATATTTTGCACTTTGTGAAGAAAAACTCGGACTAATTCCCAATGTGTTGAAAGCTCACTCTTTCAACGAGACCAAGCTAAGAGCTTTCACCGAACTCTATAACGACCTGATGCTTGGTAACTCCCGCTTGTCGAAATTGCAGCGGGAAATGATTGCCGTGGTGGTTTCATCGGCCAATCGCTGTTTCTATTGCCTGACCGCTCACGGTGCGGCGGTGCGTGAATTGTCGGGTGATCCGCAGTTGGGGGAAGCCCTGGTCATGAATTACCGCGGCGCAAGTCTGGATGAAGTCGACGCCGTCATGCTTGATTTTGCCCACAAGCTGACAATCAATCCAGAAGAGGTCATAGAACAAGACCGTCAGGGCCTGCGTGATGTCGGGTGGAGCGACCGGGACATCTGGGACATTTCAAATGTTGCGGCCTTTTTCAACATGACCAATCGCGTGGCTATTGCCACAGACATGCAACCCAATGAGGAATATCACGCAAGAGCCCGATAGTCGGTCCCAACGATCACTCAGTTCTGATCCCAGTCAGGATTGACCAAGAAAATCTTCCACACGTCCGATCAGCGATTGTTTGTCATACAAGTCATAGTAACCAGACGCCATCAGGGCCGGAGGTCCAAAGAAGAAACGCTCATAGAGTGCCTGTCTCGTTCCAAAGCCGGAAATTGCCACATCATGAGCAAGTCGGAACAGCGCAACTCGGTCCCGTGATTCCATATGGGCCAGTTGGAAATACTGCTCCACATCTGCTGCCATCTCGTTGGAGAAATCAGCTTCGCTTGGAGTTGCCATCAAGGAAGAAGAACCAATCAGCTGCATTATCTCAATCATGCGGGGATACATGCGCGGATAAAGGTTGCGTGAAGTTTCAAGAGGTCCCCGCAGCGGAATGAAGTTTCCGAATTCATCTTCATGGGCCTGCGCTTCTGCGGAGTAGAGCAAGGCCCGCACGGTTTCCGTCATTTGCATGACTTCGGCGATCAACCCTTTGGTATGAAGGTCCTTGTCCCGCCCGCTGGCCTGGGCAATTGCACACAATATGCCAACCATAAATTCCGACTTCGCCAATTTGCCACAAGCCACCTGGTGCATCATGTGAACAACAGCATTGGTCGCTCCAAATGCCTGATTGCATAGTTCCGGCTCTCCATAAAGGAAAATCCGTTCCCACGGCACAAAGACATTTTCAAAGACAACCACAGCGTCCATTTCTTCAAAGCGCGATGACAGCGGCGCATCGAATTCCGACTTACCATGGTCATAGGTATCGCGGCAGATCAATTTCATGCCCGGTGTGTTGATAGGCATGGCAAAAGCAAATGCAAAAGGAATATTGTCTTCGCTGGCCCGCAGCACTGTTGATGGAAAGACCTCGATTTCATCCGCAAATGGTCCAAGTGTGGCCAACAGGCGAGCACCGTTTACCGTGATACCGGCATCCGTTTCCTTGACCACCTGCAAAGCCACTTTGCCATTGAACTTGCCAGATGCCGCCTGCTGAAAATTATAGGTCGGATTAACCAGCGTGTGAGTGAGAACCTTGTCATTCTTTCTCGTATAGTCGTAATACGCCGTCATATTGGCGGCAAAATCGGCATTACCCCTGGTGCCTTGCGCCAGAAATCTGGTGGCTGAGGCAAAGGCCATGAGAGAAGCGTTTTTATAGTCCGGAGTTCGGCCAAACATGCCATTGGACCATTTCGCCCATTGGATATAGGCCCTGCCCCGCGCCTTGATATCTTCCACGGACCTGGGTCGCTGATAGGCCATTGCACACCGATCGCCATCTTCGTCTTCATACGTCACAATATCGCGAAATTCATCCTGATGCTGGCGATCAAGAAACGTCGCCAGTGTTGCTGCACCCCGGCTCATGCCGGGTTCGGCTGTCACATCAGCCACGCTTTTGCCGCGGGTCCATACTTCCCGGTCATCACGCAGACCTTCAAGATATTGGGCACCGGTGCGAATACCTGTCCCGCTCTTAGTCGCCGATGCAATGCTGCTCATTTCAATAATCCCTGTTCTTCGTTCTGTGATGTCTTCACTTTGCCAAGTGGGTCGATTTTTCGGCTCCCGGCAAACCTGTCATCTGATTCGTTATTTTTTGCAGAGTCTTTTCCATGCTTGCCCACTCTTGTGGGGTAACGGAAGACCTTAATTCCTGATCAATCTGAGCCACCAACGGAGTCACCTTGGTTTCCAACTTCTGTCCTTCTCGGGTGGTCACGATGTCAACCACACGCCGGTCAGATGTCGAACGCAGTCGTGAAACGAGTCCTTTACGCTCCAAACGATCTATGATGCCCACAAGACTTGGGGCCGGAAGCAATGTGCGAACCGACAATTCAGCTGACGTCACTGGTTGCGAAGACCACAAGACCCGCATCACACGCCATTGCTGCTCCGTCAGGTCAAACCGGGCAAAAAGTGCGCGATATGCTGGCATTATGTTGTCCAGCGCACGGTTCAGTATCATCGGCAGTGAATTGTGGAAGTCGACCATATTCATTCATATCTAAATGATTAGTATATAAATTAAATTGCAGGATATGGCGTTTGTCAACTCGCGCGTGTCTTGCCACCCCTGCCCTGACAATCATAAATTGTTAACCATGCTGCAAATTCTGATGTGCTAGAAGCAGCTCAACTGGCAATGCTACAAGGTGAACCCCGTGGATTTATCGGAAACAGGCAATCATGTTTTTCTGGGCCTCCAGCCTTTTCCCCGACTACAGGACAAGGATAAATACTTGCTCGATGCTGTTAAACCGGCCGGTGTCATTCTGTTCAAGAGCAATTTCCTGCATGACGTTAATTATGAGGTTTGGCTCGACAACCACCGCCAGTTCGTAGCCGAAATCCGTGAGACCGTTGGCCGTCAAAAACTCATTATCGCAACAGATCATGAAGGTGGTCGTGTGTGCCGAACGCCGGCACCGATCACTCGTTTCAAGAGCGCCTGCGACTGGGCTGAACATGCAGGTGAGATAGGTACTGCCATGGGCACTGAACTGGCCTCTATCGGCCTCAACATGAACTTTGCTCCGGTAATGGACATTCACACCAATCCCGAAAATCCGGTGATAGGCGCACGCTCCTTCGGGTCAACCCCGGAGCGGGTGAGCAAGAGTGGAGCGGCTCTGATCAAAGGCCTGCACAGCGAAAATGTGTGGGCCTGTGCCAAACATTTTCCAGGACACGGCGATACAGACGTAGATTCTCATTACGCGCTGCCCAGGGTTGATTTGGCCTTGGAGGAAATTGACCAGCGCGAACTGGTGCCGTTCCGGGCCGCAATCGAACAGGGTATCCGCGTCATCATGACCAGCCACATTTTGTTCCCACAAATCGACCCCGATTACCCGGCCACACTTTCCCATGCAATCACAACCGGGCTGCTCCGCAGGAAACTGGGCTACGACGGCGTTATCGTATCTGACGATATCGGTATGCACGCAATGGATCGCTATTTCGACAAGTCACAAGCTGCAAGGCAATTTCTCGAAGCTGGAAATGATATGTTGATGATCTGTGCCCATTTCACAGATACCGAGCGCATTATCGAGCTGGCTGGTGCGATGCGCGAAGCCATGAAGGATGATCATTTCCGCGAACATGTCCATGAACCGTCCAAAAAGCGGGTGCAAAAGCTGCTTGAAGACACCATCATGCCGGACGTCGTGTCACTGCCCAAGGCAATCTTCGACAAACACGCATCCATTGCCGGCGTGTTCGGCGACCAGACGGCCGAGGTCATGTGACGGCAACTTGCAGCAAAGGTAGTGCTGGGGCCGTTTTCACCAATTCTTGATCTCTTGTTGCCTCCAATGCGACATTGCCTACATACTGGTTTTCAAGGGGAAATGGCTTGTCAGCGAGAGCCTTATCAAATCAGGATATTGTCATGACCACACCAAAGCCCGGCCCTCTCACCGGAATCCGTGTTCTCGACCTCACCTCAATGGTTTCAGGGCCAACCACGACGCTGATGCTCGCCGATCAGGGAGCCGATGTCATCAAGGTTGAGAATCCAAAGGGAGGAGATCACACCCGAGCCGTCTCCACCAAACGCAACGGCATGTCGGCATCCTTCATCAACAACAACCGCAACAAACGCTCGCTGACCCTGAACCTGAAAGATCCTCGCGCAGTGGAGATTTTCAAACGCCTGACCCGGGATGCAGATATCGTGGTTCAGAATTTCCGCCCTGGTGTCGCCAACCGCATCGGTGTTGGATATGACGCCCTCAAGGAGGTCAATCCGTCTCTCATTTACGTCTCAATTGCAGGATTTGGAGACAATGGTCCTTATGCCCAAAAGCCCGTTTACGATCCGCTGGTTCAAGCCCTGTCCGGCCTGACCACGGTTCAGGGCGGGTCCGATGAAAACCGGCCGCGGCTGGTACGCACCATTCTGCCCGACAAACTCACGGGGTATGCGGCCAGTCAGGCAGTCACAGCAGCCCTCTTTCATCGTGAACGAACGGGTGGAAAAACAAATGGAGAGGGTCAGCATATTCGCCTGTCCATGTTTGATACTGTGATCTCATTTCTGTGGGGATCGGACATGGGCGCCCACACATTCGTCGGCGACGAGTTGAAACGCGAAACGGCCCAGAGCTTCATCGATCTGATCTATGAGACCAGACAAGGCTATATTTCTGTCGCCGTCCAGTCGGACAAGGAATGGGCCGGGCTTTGTCGCGCATTCAACAAACCCGAATGGCTGACCGACCCAAGATTTGCCACCGCCGCCCTCAGGGGCAAGAATATTGATGAGCGACTGCAACTGACCCAGGACATGCTGCTCACCGATACCGCCGACAACTGGCTGAGGCGGCTGGAAGCCGAAGATGTTCCCTGTGCACCAGTGTTGACCCGAAGCGAGGTCATCCACCATCCGCAAACGCAAGCTAATAATACGGTGGTCGAAGTAGATCATCCGGTTGCGGGCCGCCTGCGTCAGGCTAATCCTGCACCAAGATTTTCAAAAACACCCACCAGTTTTCGACTGCCGGCACCCACGCTTGGCGCAGACAGCCACCAAATTCTCGGCCATACAGGATTGTCAGATGAAGAAATTGAACAACTTGTCACAGATGGAGTGACCAGTTTGGGCAGCCCAGGGGAACCATAGCAATGATCGACTTCTACTACTGGCCAACACCCAATGGATGGAAAGTGTCAATCCTGCTGGAAGAACTGAAAATTGAGTACAACACGATTATGATCAATATCGGGAAGGGCGAACAATTCACGCCAGATTTTCTGAAAATCAGTCCAAACAACAGAATGCCCGCAATAGTCGACCATGTCGGCGGCGGCGAGAGCGGTGAGAGCGGCGACGGCGAGCTAATTTCCGTCTTTGAATCCGGCGCCATCATGCTTTATCTGGCCGAGAAATACGGCAAGTTCCTCCCTGCCAGCGCAGTGGAACGCAAGGAAATCAACGAGTGGCTGTTCTGGCAAACCGGCAATCAGGGTCCGATGATGGGTCAACACAGCCATTTCTTCAACTACGCCCCAGATGAAGAGCGCCAAGGATATGGCAGAAAACGTTACGAAGCCGAATCGATGCGTTGCTTGTCTGTCCTTAACAAGCGTTTGGAAAATCGAGACTGGATTGTGGGAGACTCCTATTCCATTGCCGACATGATCAACTTTCCATGGGTCTTGATTGCCAAAGCCATGCAATTACCGCTGGACGATTTTCCCCATCTGGTGAGATGGCGTCAAACGGTCAAGGAAAGGCCAGCGGTTCAAAAGGGCGTGGCTCTTGGTAAGGACAATCGGCGTCAAAAACCACCCACAGAAGAAGAGCGAAAAATTCTGTTTGGTCAAAAAGGATAACGCGTTTGGCCCCGAACACAGATCAGACCGGACGGAACTGCGGATGATCTTGCAGCGTCCGTCCGCCAGGCACTTTGGAGTATTGTCGGTCCTGATCTGCTATTGTACCGCGCTTTATTTTCTGGTGCCTACATTCAACCCCGATATCGTTTTGCCGGGCCTGTCGAACTTCCTGACCCATTTCACGATCACCTATCTATTAGGTGCGTGTTGCTCTTGGTTCACGAGAGTGTTCTACGTCTCCAGTGTCGGTTTCAGATTTGAACTGATCTCTGGATTGGTTGTCACGCCCCTGCTGTTCCTGCTAATAGGTGCGCCGCTTCAATCTTCATAGCCCGACCTTGATGCAGATTTTAGAACGCACCTTTCATATGGTGCGACAATGTTGGAGTACTGCTATTCAAGACCTCTATCGCAAAACCTACATTTTTCTTTGTACTCCATGGTGTTGACCGCCAATTGCTCGCGGTTGACGATGTCTTCCATTCGGTCGGACTTCCAATCCATAAACCTGGGCAAAGACCCACTCTTGTTTACTTCCCCGTTGCCTGTGCACGCCTCCCTCTTCGCAAACGGGTAAATTCCCAATACACAGTCCCACAATTCAATCTGCCGGAATACAGACATGACTGACCTGACCGCACCGAAACTGGAATTCTTTTGCAAACTCAACGTCGAACTTGGCTCGCCCATCGAACTGGGAGAGGGGCTGGCCGGACGGAGGCGAATTATTCCCATCATCGGTGGCACCGCCAGTGGTCCTCATTTTGAGGGGCGCATTCTCGATCTTGGAGCGGATTGGCAAACGGTCCACTCCTTATCCACTGCCCACCTCGACACACGATATGCTATAGCAACCAACGACGGAGCGACGATCGAAATCATCAATCGCGGCCTCCGGCATGGCCCAGAAGATGCGATGGCAGCCCTTGCAGCAGGCGAGTCGGTTATGCCTGAAGCCTATTACATGCGCACCCACGCAACTCTGGAAACAGGCCACCCCGCATATGACTGGGTGAACAATCTGCTCTTTGTGGGTACAGGCGTTCGCAACAAAAGTTCAGTAAATATGGAACTATTCATCGTGAGATGATGCATGCGCCTATTTAATCAGATGGCTGCATTCAGGTACGGGTGAAATGGGCGATCCACTTTTGAAAAAACTGGTCAGATTTTCCACAACGAGGTCAGACATTGCCTGCCTTGTTTCCCAGGTTGCGCTAGCCACGTGAGGCGTAAGCACAACATTATCCATATCAAACAGCTGTTCTGGAACTTTTGGCTCCTGTTCAAAGACATCCAGACCGGCAGAGCCAAGACGGCCGTCCTGCAGCGCCTTGACCAATTCAGCCTCATCTACAACTGTTCCACGCGCCACATTGATTAACGTACCCTCAGACCCCAGGGCTTCGATCACACTCCGATTAATCAGCTTGTTGGTCGCAGGCCCCCCGGGAGTGATCGCAATCAATATATCGCAATCCTCAGCCATCTCCACCAGATCTCCATAATAGCGATAGGACACTCCGGATTTTTGATTGCGCGAATGATAAACAACAGTGCAATTGAATACACCCAGCTTTTCCGCAATGGCTTCTCCAATCCGGCCCAACCCGACAATTCCGACAGTCTTGCCACCGACCGAGCGGGTCAGCGGAGCGTTGCCTTCCTTTACCCAACGCCCGTCACGCAAATAACGATCCTGTTCAATCAATCGGCGAGTGGCCGCCAGCAGCAACATGATTGCCGTATTGGCCACGTCATCGTTCAAAACATTGGGTGTATGGGTGACAATGATGTTTTTTGATGCCGCATGATCTGCTGCAACGCCGTCGTAGCCAACCCCGAAACTCGAAATAAGCTTGAGGTTTGGCATCCGGTCAATGACGTCAGCTGGTGCCCATCCATTTGTGGCCATGCCCTGAACATCGGTTAGTTCGGCATCGCTCTTGGCCTCAAGTTCAGCAGGATTTTGCACATGCAAGATGTCAAATGGTCCTTTGAGATCCTCCAGAACTGAAGGGAAAAATGTTCCTACCACCAAAACCTGTGCGGCCATTATGAATCGTCCTCGAAAAGTTTGTCTGTTCGAAAACGTTTAAGCACACTCCCAACAGTTGTGCCACGCTTGGTTGGACCAGAATTTATCCAAATCTGGCGATTGGCGGTGTTTCTCATTTTCGGCTATGGCAAAACAAAATTTGTTTAAGAGCAATTCAAATGACCAGCCATAATATTACCCCGGACACTCGACCTCACTTTGCGGAGCTTTTAAGCCGTTGTTCGCCGCTACCAACACTTGAAACGGCGGTTATTTGCCCAGACGAGGAAACGGCGTTGCGTGGTGCACTCGAGGCTCGCGATGCAGGTCTGATCCAGCCCTTTCTGGTGGGCAATCGAGACCGAATTGAATCTACGGCAAGACACTCAAAACAGGATATATCCAACCTGGTGATTGTGGATGTGGAAGGGGAAGCAGAGGCAGCCCACAAGGGGGTTGATCTGGTAAAGGACGGGACAGCCAAAGCCTTGATGAAGGGAAATATCCACTCCGACACCTATCTGGCGGCGGTTATTCGACGGGAAAATGGGCTGCGCACGGATCAGCGCACGAGCCACTGCTTCTTGATGGATATTCCTGGTTGGCCAAAACCAGTCATTATCACTGACGCAGCGCTGAACATCGCGCCAGAAGTCAAGCAAAAGATTTCCATCACCAAGAATGCCTTAGCCCTGGCCCGTGCCATTGGCATTCAACATCCTAAAGCAGCCCTCATGTCGGCGGTAGAGAGCCCGAATCCGGGAATCCCTTCTTCGGTTGAAGCTGCAGAAGTAGCCAAACAGGAGTTTGACGGCGGCTTGGTGGATGGACCATTCGCCCTGGACAATGCAGTCAGTGTGCGGGCCGCCAAACTCAAAGGCATCGAATCTCCCGTTGCCGGAGAGGCTGACATTCTGGTGATGCCGACAATTGAAGCTGGCAATATTCTCTTCAAGGCACTTGTTTATATGGCTGGTGCAGAGACCGGTGGACTTGTGGTTGGCGCAGCGGCCCCGGTGATCCTGACCAGCCGGGCGGACAGTAGCGATGCGCGTATAGCAAGTTGTGCCATGGCCGTACTCTATGCTCGTTTCCTGGCCGACGGCTGAACCAGAGCCATAACTATCAGCACCCAGCCAAGAACGCCTTGTCCATGAAATGACAGATTATGCTGCGTCTGAAATGTCAGAAGGTTGAACACGTGACCCGGCGTTGGGGGCCAGCCCAGAATAATTTGTGCAGGTAGACTGGGAAATATGATCGTATAGTAGAGATAGTAAGTCTGAGGAGAGAGCCACAGAAAAAGCCAGTAGATGGCCAGAGCGACAGCCAGCCTGACGACAAATCCATAACGTTGCGCACCGCGCCACGCGACAACAATTGAAACAGCAGCCAGGCCCGCTGACAAAAGCAACAACCCTGCCTGTTCGGCAACTGAAAGTGTAAAGAAGGAATCCGTGGCATACACAGTGATCAATAATCGCCGAGTGTCAGATCAGGACTATACTCCTCACCGTCTACCAGTTTGGCGATGGCCTGCCCACAGATGACCCGTTCCTTGACCGGGTCATAGGTGACAGAGGCACTGCCAGCCAGTTCCCACCCGTTTGACAGGGCTTTTGATATGCGATGACAAAATTCATTGTCATCTGGTCCGGTGATCATCCTGTAAAGTCGCATCAATCGATTTCCTTTTGGTATTGGCGTGGAGCTTTGTGTCGTGTTAATCACCGCTAACCGAGCAAGACAAGAGTTGGTCAAATGGACAAGTTCACACAATTAACCGGCGTTGCCGCACCTTTGCCGATCGTAAATGTCGACACCGACATGATCATCCCCAAGGATTATCTGAAAACCATCAAACGAACCGGCCTCGCCGAAGGGCTTTTTGCAGAGATGCGTTTGAATGACGATGGCAGCGAAAATCCGGATTTCGTGCTGAACAAACCAGCCTATCGTGAGGCAACCATTTTGGTGGCGGGTGACAATTTCGGATGTGGTTCATCACGCGAACATGCTCCATGGGCTCTGCTGGACCGTGGTATTCGTTGTGTTATCTCCACAAGTTTCGCCGATATTTTCTACAATAACTGCTTCAAGAATGGTATTCTGCCTGTCAAGGTCACGCCTGAACAGCTCGATGAACTGATGGACGATGCCAACCGCGGATCCAACGCAGTATTGACCGTGGATCTGGAGAGCCAAACCATTACCGGACCGGATGGTGGCAGCATTTCCTTTGAGATCGATGCGTTCAAGAAACATTGCCTGCTGAACGGACTCGATGATATCGGCCTGACGATGGAGAAGGCTGCGTCCATTGACAGTTACGAGAGCAAACTGGAAGCCAGCCGTCCTTGGGTTTAGACCTGGTCCGTTCTCAGGGCTGGTTCATCGTGCGAATACCGCGATGATCGGGCCAATTTGGCGCCACCCACCCCGCCGATGGTTTTTGGTCTTGATGGCGCTTACCGTACCATCAAGAAACAGGGCGTTTGGTGTCTTAAGATGATCCTTGAACAGGTTTCCAAACTCCCAAAAGGTCACTCTGCCTTTTGAAATTGCAAAATGTATTTTGCGCCCGTCTGCACTGATTCCAACGCCATTGCGCACCTTGCGACTGTCTGAATGTTTGAGAAATCGTGGGTGCAGCTTGTTGTTGATGACAAGCATGGGGCCAGACTGGGTCGCGAAATCCGGCTCAATACCTTGTTTGATAAATGCCTTGGTTTCCGTGATACCTACCTGGCCATCCT
The DNA here is from genome assembly GCA_051009515.1 of Rhizobiaceae bacterium. Lineage (GTDB taxonomy): Bacteria > Pseudomonadota > Alphaproteobacteria > Rhizobiales > Rhizobiaceae > Pseudahrensia. The sequence continues at coordinate 24,063 of JBPCWM010000112.1, forward strand.
TCACCCAGAAAACTCCATTCGGCAGGAGGTGAAAATTGCCCCAACCACCTTTGGTGGAGATGGACTTGGACTGGTTTCCCTGTTCAACATAGAGTCCAACCGCATTCAGGTCATCGTGATACATGCCGCCATTCATCAACATGAGCGGCGTGGCGTTCAGGTCTGCCGCCAGTCCTGAAAAACCTCCATAGGGCTGACCATCATCATCATTCAGGAAGAGCCTGATCGAAACATCCTTTACAGCATAACTGCATATGACGTGTTCCGCTCCAGCATAGGCCACATCCCGGCAGGCCTCCTGTGCGCAGACACCCAACAGGCTGCACAGCAGGGAAGCAAAAAAGTCCCAAATTGCATTCAATATCTGAAGTCCCATCTATTGCTGCCCTGATACCCGCCATGACTTGTGGCCTGATGCGTACCATGGCTCATAAATGGTACGCATCAATCACAATTTCCCGAGATGCCCGAATATTCTACGCACCTGGGCCCGATTTGGCGATATTTAAGCGGCAATTTCTTGACGGGGCGACCCTTGGTGACGCATATCCATTTTGAAAATCGTAGCAGGCCAACGCATTGGCTTGAAGAAGGACATTTTTACATGGCACGTACGCTTTACGACAAAATCTGGGACGACCATCTGGTGCATGAACAGGATGATGGAACCTGCCTGTTGTATATTGACCGCCACCTCGTCCACGAGGTCACCAGCCCTCAGGCCTTCGAAGGCCTGCGCATGACAAATCGCAAGGTACGTGCACCCGAAAAGACCCTGGCGGTTGTGGATCACAATATCCCGACCACCAACCGGGCTGGTGGGATCGAAAACGAGGAAAGCCGTATTCAGGTTGAGGCGCTGGCAAAAAATTCCGCTGAATTTGGTGTCGAATATTTTTCCGAAACTGACAATCGACAGGGGATTGTTCATATCATTGGTCCTGAACAAGGGTTCACTCTTCCAGGCATGACCATTGTCTGTGGTGACAGCCACACGTCTACCCATGGCGCTTTTGGTGCGCTGGCTCACGGAATCGGTACATCTGAGGTGGAACATGTCCTGGCTACTCAAACCCTGATCCAGAAAAAAGCTAAAAACATGAAGGTCGAAGTAACCGGAGACCTTTCAGACGGTGTGACAGCCAAAGACATCATTCTGGCCATCATCGGTGAAATCGGTACCGCTGGTGGCACCGGTTATGTCATCGAGTTTTGCGGTTCGGCCATCGAAGCCCTGTCCATGGAAGGCCGCATGACAGTCTGCAACATGACCATTGAAGGCGGTGCGCGAGCTGGTTTGATTGCACCGGACGCCAAGACGCTTGACTATATTAAAGGCCGCCCGAAAGCGCCGCAGGGGGAAGACTGGGACAAGGCACTGGATTATTGGAAAACCCTGCGTTCCGATGATGACGCTGTGTTCGACAAGGTCGTGACCATAGACGCCAACAATCTCACTCCAATCGTCTCCTGGGGATCATCACCGGAAGATGTGATTGCGGTTACCGGTGAAGTTCCTGATCCAGCCAAAATTGAAGACGAAAACAAGCGCGCCTCCAAGTCGCGGGCTCTGGAATATATGGGTCTGGAACCGGGCACTAAAATCACCGATATCAAAATTGATCGTGTCTGGATTGGTTCCTGCACCAATGGTCGTATTGAGGACCTGCGGGCCGCTGCTGAAATTCTCAAAGGCCGCAAGATTGCCGATACTGTATCAGCTATGGTTGTCCCGGGATCTGGCTTGGTGAAAGCTCAGGCCGAAGCTGAGGGTCTGGACAAGGTGTTTATGGAAGCGGGTGCAGAATGGCGTGAACCGGGATGCTCCATGTGTCTTGCGATGAACGATGACCGCCTCAAACCGGAAGAGCGCTGCGCCAGTACATCCAACCGGAATTTCGAAGGGCGTCAGGGCTTTAAGGGCAGGACACACCTTGTGTCACCGGCAATGGCAGCTGCTGCTGGTGTTGCCGGACACTTCGTCGATGTGCGCGACATTTAGTACCGGCTTTGGCCCGCAACAACAATAAGCACCCCTTCGTTTTCTGGCGGGGTGCTTTTTGTTTGTGTGTTCAGTTTGCTCAAGAGGCCAGGCCGCGCTTTTCAATCATTGCATCCGTGCTGGGCATCTTGCCCCTGAAGGCCTTGTATGTATCCTCGGGATCAACACTTCCGCCTGCCGAATAGATATGATCGTGCAGGCGTGCCGCCAATCTCTTGTCAAACGGATCGTTGACCTCTTCAAACGCCGCAAACGCGTCCGCATCCAACACCTCACTCCACATATAGCTGTAATAGCCAGCCGAATATCCATCACCTGAAAACACATGTGCAAAATGCGGTGTGCGATGGCGCATGGTGATTGAGGAGGGCATGTCCAGCCTTTCAAGCGTGGCCCTTTCAAATGCAATTACATCCTCAACGGGGTGATCATGAGCCTTGTGAAATTCCATATCCACCAGAGCCGATGCCGTAAATTCAACTGCATTAAACCCCGCATTGAATGTCTGTGCAGCGAGCACCTTGTCAAGAAGCTGTTGCGGCATCGCTGCACCGGTTTCCACATGGCGGGCATGTTTGGCAAGTATTTCGGGAACGGTCAGCCAATGCTCATAGACCTGACTGGGAAGCTCCACAAAATCACGGGCAACAGAAGTTCCAGAAACACCTGGATAGGTGACATCAGACAGGATACCGTGCAGCGCATGGCCGAACTCGTGGAACAGGGTGCGCGCATCATCCATGGAAAGCAGCGTTTGTTGTCCTTCCGGGGCCTTTGCAAAATTCATCACATTGACGATGATTGGCGTCTGCCCGGCTTTGCCATCTTTGGTTGTCAGGCGATGCTGACTCTGAAAACCGCTCATCCAGGCCCCTGACCGTTTGGAAGCACGGGCAAAATAGTCTGCCAGGAAAACTGCGCGGTGCGTACCGTCGGGATCAATCACCTCAAATACGCGAACATCCCCGTGATAGGCCTTGATATCCTTGTGCTCCTTAAAGCTCACACCAAACAGCCGATTGGCCACATCAAATGCGGCGAGGATAATATTGTCGAGCGCCAGATAGGGTTTCAATTCTGCTTCATCAAAACTGAATTTTTGTGCCCGCAGTTGTTCGGCATAGTGACGCCAGTCCCAGGGAGCAACAGGATGATTGTGTCCCTGTTCAGCGATCAAGTCGCCAAGTTCCGCTTCTTCTTGTGCGGCCTTGGACTTTGCCTTGGACCAAACATTTTCCAGCAAGTCGATCACCGCTTCAGGGCGTTTGGCCATCTGGTCTTCCAGCTTGAGATCAGCAAAACTGGCATAACCGAGCAGGCCTGCCTTTTCCTGACGAAGGGCAACAATTTCCTTGACGGCGGCCCGGTTGTCGGTTTCGCCACCACGCTCGCCGCGCGCAATCCAGGCATTGAACGCCTTTTCACGCAGATCACGATGGGTGGAAAATGTCAAAAATGGCTCAATAATCGAGCGCGACAAGGTAACCGCGTGTTGACCCTCATGACCGCGCTCTTCCGCCGCCGACTTCATAGCATCTACCAGGAAGTTTGGCAGGCCTGACAAATCCTTTTCGTCAACAACCATGGCCCAATCGGCCTCGTCCGCTAGGATATTTTGAGAAAACCCGGCTCCCAGTTCCGCCAGCCGGGCATTGATTTGGGCCAATCGTTCTTGCTTATCACCTTCAAGCGACGCTCCACCCCGCACGAAGGCCTTCCATTTGCGTTCCAACACCCGCTCCTGTTCCAGCGTCAGATTCAATTCGGCGCGGTTTTGCCAAAGGGCATCTATTCGTTTGAAAAGTTTGGTATTTGTTGTGGTCTGCGAACTATGCGTGGACAGTTTAGGCGCAATTTCGCGCTCAAGTGCCCGCAAGTCATCATTGCTGTGCGCACCGGACAGGTTCCAGAATATGGCACCGACCCGCGACAGTTGTTCGCCACATAATTCCAGCGCTTCAATTGTGTTTTCAAAGCTCGGTGCCTCAGTATTGTCAGCAATGGCGTCGATTTCAGCACGGTCTGATTTCAACGCTTGCTCAAAAGCCTGCGCATAGTCTGTGCTGTTGATAAGGTCGAAGCGTGGCAAGCCCATCGGACCTGACCAGTGAAAGATTTCAGGATTTATCGTCATCAAATTGAGCCCTGCCGCACTGCGTGTTTTTTCTTGACCTGATGTAAGAACGCAGATTGGTAGCTGCAACAAAAAACACAGCATTCTTCTGGTATTTGGACCAAACTTCATTACATGTGAGCGAGTTCAAAAACCCGACCAAACCCCATGCGCCAAAAAGTAGCTGACTTCATTTCAACCCGCCGTTTTGAATGGACCATCATCACGCTTGTCGTCATCAATGCAGCGGTGCTTGGCCTTGAAACCTTTCCATCAGTCATGGCCGTCATGGGTCCGCAGTTGATGATATTGGATTCGCTCATTTTGGCGGTTTTCGTCGTCGAATTGCTGTTGCGCCTCTATGTCCACCGACTGGCGTTCTTTACTGATGGCTGGCGTGTGTTTGATCTCGTTGTCGTTGGCATTGCCCTGGTCCCCGCAAGTGCCGGATTCTCGGTTCTGCGGGCGTTCAGAGTGTTGCGAATACTGCGTCTCCTGTCGGTAATCCCCTCCCTGCGCAAGGTAGTAACCGGACTGGTGACAGCGCTGCCCGGCATGGGGTCGATCGTCGTTTTGATGTTGCTGGTCTTTTACGTATTTTCCGTGATGGCAACCAAACTGTTTGGCGAGGCTTTTCCCGAATGGTTCGGTTCACTGGGGGCGTCGTCCTATTCGCTGTTCCAGATCATGACACTGGAAAGCTGGTCTATGGGCATTGTCCGCCCGGTCATGGAGGCTTTCCCCTGGGCCTGGGCTTTCTTCATCCCGTTCATCATGTCCACGACCTTCACCGTACTGAACCTGTTCATCGGTATTATCGTGTCCGCCATGCAGGCTGAACACGATCAAAATGCTGCTGATGATCGCTCACAACTGCATCGCGAACAGGCGGAAATTCTTGAAGAGGTGAAAGCCATACGCAAGGAACTTGGAGAATTGCGCGCCCGGGCCGAAACGACCAAGTAGGCAATTCAGACCGGTTTTAGACTATCCGGATCGATCCCGCCCATACTGCAAACTTCGATCCATTCATCAGGTTTGACCGGTTGTACGGACAAACGCATGGACGTTACCAGCGACATATCGCTCAGTGTTTCGTTTGCCTTGACCTCTTTCAATGTTACGGGCTTTGGCATGTCCGCCAGTGCTCTGATGTGCACACAATCCCAGCGCTCATCATCGGTGGTGGAATCGGGTGCAGACAGGGCGCTCACCTCTGCAATACCCACAATTTCCAGACCTTCGTTAGAGTGGTAGAAAAATGCCTGGTCACCCAACTCCATCTGGCGCATGTTGTTGCGGGCCTGATAATTGCGAATTCCGTCCCATTCCTCACCCGCCTCGCCCTTGGCCTTTTGCTGTTCCCACGACCATTTGAACGGCTCGGATTTGAATAACCAGTATTGCATGTTGTTACATCCTCAATGTGCCTGCAATGCCTATTGACCGGATACAGTGGCTCTGGTCAAGGCGACGTACCAGGTTTCAACGTTCTTCTTTCAATGGTCGGGCCAACAGGACTTTGACCGCATCAGCTGGTGTGATCTGAGCTTCCAACACCTTGACGATCATCTCAATAATGGGAGCCTCAATCCCGTAGTCAGTGGCCAGTTTAAGAGCCAGGGCTGCGGTATGTACACCTTCTGACAGGGGAAGATCTTGCAGATCCTTGCCTTGTGCAATCGCAACTCCATAGGAGAAATTTCGACTCTGTGGGCTGGAGCATGTAAGCACCAGATCACCAAGACCGGAAAGACCGGCCAGCGTCTCCGCACGAGCGCCCTTCGCTTGTGCGACTTTGTTGAGTTCCGCAAACCCGCGTGCGATCAACGCAGCCTCCGCACTGGCACCAAGCCCCAGCCCCCGTGCAATTCCAACTGCAAGGGCCAGAACGTTCTTAAGGGCGCCACCCGTCTCAACCCCCATAAGGTCGTCGGTTGCATAAATGCGAAACGTTGGTCGCGACAAGGCACCCGCCAGCTGGCTGGCGGTCTGGCGCGTTGAGGCTGCCAGACTGACAGCCGTGGGCAGGCCTCGTGCCACATCTGCTGCGAAGCTGGGTCCGGACAGGGCAGATACTCGCGATTTTCCAAAGACCTCGGCTGCCACCTCGTGCAACAACTTTCCTGAAGCCTTGTCGATCCCCTTGGCACAAAGGACCAGTCTTGCGTCTTCTCCCACCATTGGCTGAATCAAGGTAGCGAGATTTGCAAATGTTTGCGCCGGTGTAACACACAGGATGATACTTGCCCGACAGGCAGATTCCAGTTCCGTAGTGGCTTTCAAGTCCTTAATGAGGCTGATGTCGCCCAAATAGGTCGGATTGCGGTGCTTCAGGTTGATGTCATCAATTATTTCCTGATCTCGTCCCCACAGGGTCACCTCCACATCGGAATCCGCCAGCATCGTAGCCAGGGCCGTTCCCCAGGCACCACTTCCCAATACGGCAATGCTCATTTGTTCTTCATCCGTTTCCCGTATTTGCAAAAGCAAGAGCCACCGTTGAAGTACCAGACCACGACCGCAGAACCAAATGTTCAATCATTGCGACTAATTTCCGACGGGGAAACATAGCGCGGTCACTGGACGTTTCGATGATGACGCGCCATGAAGTGGCATCCCTGCAACGCCACAAAGATGATAACATCATGGCCATAACCACACGCTCCATTGCCGCGCCCGACAAGATGAAGGTCAAACGCGCCTTGCTCTCCGTATTCGACAAGTCCGGATTGCTGGAACTTGCGCAGGCACTCGTTGAACACAATGTGCAACTCCTATCGACAGGTGGAACATCGCGTGCATTGAAGGAAGCCGGATTTGACGTAACAGACGTATCCGACGTTACCGGCTTTCCCGAAATCATGGATGGCCGGGTTAAAACTCTTCATCCGGCGGTTCATGGCGGATTACTGGCTATTCGTGATGCCGAAGACCACGTGGTCTCCATGAAGGAACACGGGATCGAGGGTATCGATCTCCTTGTGGTCAATCTCTATCCGTTTGAAGATGTAATGAAGAGTGGAGCAGCTGCCGACGCAGTGGTGGAAAATATCGACATTGGTGGCCCGGCAATGTTGCGCGCGGCAGCCAAAAACCACGCCTATGTCAGCGTCCTAACCAGTGCAGACGACTATCAACCCTTTATCGAAGACTTGAAATCTAATGCAGGCGCTTCAACTCTGGCAATGCGTAAAAAGTTGGCCCAGGCCACCTTTGCCCGCACGGCTGCCTATGATTCGGCCATATCCAACTGGATGACGCAGGAATTTGACGTGGCCACACCTGCCAATCGCACCATCGGCGGTGCGCTGATGCAGACCATGCGCTATGGTGAAAATCCTCACCAGAGCGCAGCTCTCTATTCAACTCCTGAAGTTCGCCCCGGCGTGGCCCATGCCAAGCAGCTTCAGGGCAAACATCTGTCATACAACAATATCAATGATACGGATGCAGCCTTTGAATTGGCCAGTGAGTTCGACCCAAAGACAAGCGCCGCCGTTGCTATCATAAAACATGCCAATCCTTGTGGGGTTGCCACCGCCCCTACGCTTCCACAGGCCTATGACGCGGCCTTTGCCTGTGATCCGGTTTCTGCGTTTGGCGGCATCATTGCCATGAACCAGACGCTTGATGCGGATGCGGCGCAGTCCATGGTGCAAATCCTGACCGAGGTGATTATTGCACCTGATGCGACAGAGGAAGCAAGAAACGTGCTGGCAGCCAAGAAGAATCTGCGCCTGCTGTTAACTGGCGGCATGGCCGATCCACGAGCACCTGGACTGGCAATCAAAACCGTCGCAGGCGGTATGCTCGTTCAGGAAAGAGACTGCGGCAACATCGATGATATTGACTTGACGGTCGTGACCAAACGGCAGCCATCCGAGCAAGAACTTGTTGATCTTCGCTTTGCTTTCCGCGTGGCAAAACATGTGAAGTCCAACGCTATAATCTACGTCAAGGACGGAGCGACGGTTGGAATTGGAGCAGGCCAGATGAGCCGGGTGGATTCCTCTCGCATTGCGGCTCGCAAGGCAGAGGATGCGGCAAAGGCTGCCGGTTGGGATCAACCACGCACTATTGGATC
>JBPCWM010000113.1:0-6102 GCA_051009515.1 Rhizobiaceae bacterium
GAATGGGTACCGGATGGCGATGGAGTGGACGCGGATCCAATCGTGGCCGGATAACTTGCCACGAGCTTGCCGTTTCGATCCAGAGCGCGAAGCTGGCGCTGACCCTTGTCGGCGATCACATAGTGAATTTTTCTGCGCACCGAATTGCCCGGTGCGGCAACCGTAATCTCTGTGCCGGGCATTTCAAACCGGATGCCGGGATTGAGCTTGCGCAGATAGGCTTCGCTCATATGGAACCGCTCCGCCAGCATTTCGGCCGGAGAAGTATAGGCCAATGTCTCCAGCCTGGACTTTTGTGAATAATCCGCTGGAACCCGTGCAATAAAAGGACCCCGCACATCGGTCTCGGTAATTGTATAGCTTGTAAACGCAGCCTTTCCCGACCCCTCAAAAAGACCCTGCAAAACCCTGCCATTGGTGAGGTCGGTGTCGGCAGCTCCTGTCTGCTTGAAGGCCGATACGGCACGCGCCACATTGGCTCCCCAGGCTCCATCAATCGGCCCTGGTGAAAAACCCTTGCGGTCAAGATAAATCTGCAACATGGCGATCAGGCGCGATGTCAGGTCCGGTTTGATGACCGACTCTGCCCCTGGCTCAGGCTCAATGATCGTTTGCGGATCGGGCAATCTGGCCTGACGGGTCGACTCGTGCAGATCGTCGGCAAAAGGATCCTCCAGATAGTCGTGGCGGCGAGGGCGGTGAGGGCGGCCAAGTTCGCGGAGCCGGTCATAGGGATCTATTTCGCGCCATACCCCCTGGTCAAACTCGTCGCCCCGCCAAGCCTTGGACCGACGTCGCCGATCCGGTATTCGTCGAAGGTCAAACAGGCTGTAGTCTCGGGCGCCCCGGTTGCGATTTCGCTCCCGGTTCCACCTTCGCTGGGCGCGCTGCTTCTCACGGCGCGACAATTTCTCAGCACGCCCGTTGCGTGCAAGCCGGCCAACAATCTCGCCAGTCTCCGGATCAATCAGCAGGCGTCTGCCCGAGCGGTCCAACTGGACTTCGTATCCATTGTAATAGGTATAACCGTCATCCCATTGCTGCGCCCGTGCGATGCCTTGTGTTTCAAGCCAGAGTCCGACAGCAAAACAAAGCCAAACCAGTTTGCCAAATCGTGTCATGTTTATCTCCGCGCCCAATCGGGTGGCCTATGATGACGTGAAAGCTAATAAAGGCAACATGAACACAAGATGAAAGGGCGCCACGGATGGAATCCGCGGCGCCCTTTTTCTGTTTGGCAACGGCCTGAAATCAGGCTGCGTTTTGATCAGCCTCGTCTGACTGGTCGCCGGTCACTTCGAATGTGCCGTCAACCGGACGCGGCTTTGATCCCTTGATCCTGAACTGCAACCTGTCCGTACCGGCGGTTATGCCAACGGTCGCACCATCGGATATTTCTCCGGCCAGCAACATTTCGGCAAGTGGATCCTGAACTGCAGTCTGGATAACCCGCTTCAACGGACGGGCGCCATAGGCAGGGTCATACCCCTTGTCCGCCAACCAGTTCAGGGCGTCATCATCCAGCTCAAGAACGATCTTGCGCTCTTCGAGCAGCTGCTCAAGACGGGTGAGCTGAATCTTGACGATGGCAGCCATGTTGCTGCGCTGCAGCCTGTGGAACAGTATCGTCTCATCGACCCTGTTCAGGAACTCGGGTCTGAACGAGGCCTTCACCACATCCATGACCTGACTGCGCACACTGTCCACATCTTCGCCCTCACTGAGATTGACCAGATATTCGGCACCCAGGTTCGAGGTCATGATGATCAGCGTGTTGCGGAAGTCGACGGTTCTTCCCTGACCATCGGTCAGGCGTCCATCATCGAGCACCTGCAACAGTACGTTGAACACATCAGGATGCGCCTTTTCGATCTCGTCGAACAGGACAACCTGATAAGGCCTGCGCCGCACAGCTTCTGTCAGCACACCGCCTTCGTCATAACCGACATATCCAGGAGGCGCGCCGATCAGACGAGACACGGAGTGTTTTTCCATGAATTCCGACATGTCCATGCGCACCATGGCGCTGTCATCATCAAACAGATAATCAGCAAGCGCCTTGGTCAGCTCGGTCTTACCCACTCCAGTTGGTCCAAGGAAGATAAAGGACCCCATGGGCCGGTTAGGATCCTGCAGCCCGGCGCGTGAACGACGCACGGCTTTGGATACGGCAGCAACAGCTTCACCCTGTCCAACAACCCGCTCCGCCAACACATCTTCCATGGCCAGCAGTTTTTCGCGTTCACCTTCCAGCATTTTATCGACAGGAATTCCGGTCCATCGCGATACAACATGAGCGATGTGAGAAGGAGCCACGGCCTCTTCGACCATTGCCGCATCCTGTTCTTCACCCTCGGCATCCGCGATCTTTTTCATCAAATCCGGGATCACACCGTAAGACAGTTCTCCGGCCTTGGCCAAATCTCCGTCGCGCTGGGCAATTTCCAGTTCCGACCTTGCCTGATCGAGCTGTTCTTTCAAGTCGCGGGTTCCGGATAAACGGTCCTTTTCAGCCATCCATTTGGCAGACAGGGCCTGGGCGTTTTCTTCCAGCTCACTGAGATCGACCTCAAGCTTTTCAAGACGGTCCTTTGAAGCTTTGTCGGTTTCTTTTTTCAGTGCTTCACGCTCAATTTTCAGCTGGATAATCCGGCGGTCCAACTCGTCCAGCTCCTCTGGCTTGGAATCCACCTGCATGCGCAGGCGTGATCCGGCCTCATCCATCAAATCGATCGCCTTGTCCGGCAAGAACCGGTCGGTAATATAGCGGTTTGACAACATGGCGGCAGAAACAAGCGCACTGTCGGTTATTCGCACACCGTGATGAAGTTCATATTTTTCCTTGATGCCGCGCAGAATGGAAATCGTATCTTCCACCGTGGGTTCAGAAATGAACAGGGGCTGGAAACGCCGTGCAAGGGCTGCATCCTTTTCCACGTGTTTGCGATATTCATCCAATGTGGTTGCACCCACACAATGCAATTCTCCGCGAGCCAAAGCTGGCTTGAGCAGGTTTGAGGCATCCATTGCACCATCGGACTTGCCGGCACCAACCAGCGTGTGCATTTCATCGATGAAAAGAATGATTTCACCTGCCGCAGAGGTGACCTCTGACAAGACAGCCTTCAAACGTTCTTCAAACTCGCCGCGATATTTCGCACCGGCAATCAGCGCCCCCATATCCAGCGACAGCAATTGTTTGTCGCGCAAACTCTCGGGCACATCGCCATTGACGATGCGCAAAGCCAGCCCTTCCGCGATGGCTGTTTTACCAACCCCGGGTTCACCGATCAAAACAGGATTGTTCTTGGTGCGCCGGGACAGTATTTGCACCGCGCGGCGTATTTCTTCATCTCGCCCGATCACCGGATCAAGACGGCCCTCGCGAGCGTCCTTGGTCAGATCGCGTGCATATTTCTTCAAGGCATCATAGCCGTCTTCAGCAGACGCTGAATCAGCAGTGCGGCCCTTGCGGATAGCCTCAATGGCCTCATTAAGCGAAGCCGGCGTGACCCCCGCCTTGCCAAGAATTTCTGACGTTGTGGAAGATTTCTCCATGGCAAGTGCCAGCAAAAACCGCTCAACGGTCACAAAGGAATCACCCGCCTTCTTGGCTATGGTTTCGGCTTGTTCAAAAACCTTGGCCAAAGGCTGGGATAAGTAGACCCCGTTGCCGCCGGTTACTTTCGGGAGTTTGCCCAAACTGGCTTCCGTTGCCAGAAGAGCTGCTTTTGAATCGCCGCCCGCGCGGTCTATCAAAGATGCAGAAAGACCCTGCTCGTCATCAAGCAAGACCTTCAGAATATGTTCAGGAGTAAACTGTTGATGCCCGTCTGCGAGGGCTTTTGATTGAGCAGCCTGGATAAATCCACGCATGCGCTCGGTATAATTCTCTACATTCATAGTGTCTGTCCTTCACTGTGCCGGAAACCCGAAGCGAAACCGGCTAACAAAGAATGGGCTCCCATAAGGCGAACCCGGTATGGCAAATATGTAGGTAGAAAATTGGCCGTTTGAAGTGCCTGGCCACCAAATTATGCACAATTGACCCAACCTCAATCAACCTGCGTCGTGTAGTGGCGAGAAGCGGCCAGGGTTGGCGAGAGACGGTGAAGAGCGGCAAATCGCAATCAAGGCTGGCGCATTTCATTGCGAATCGCCGTATCTTGCCGCTTTCCGGGCAAGACGTTGGATCAGTCGGAACCGGTTACAAATGCAGGAAGAGCGCTGGCGTCTTCTGCAGGAACTGCTGCGCTGGTGTCACCACCGGCTTCCACCTTGGTCTTGCGCGGCCTCCTGGTTTTCTTGGGCTTGGCTGCGGCTTCAGGCTCTTCACCTTCTTCCTGCGGCTTTTCGCTCAGAGCTACTTGGGCCGGCACATCTTCCAGCACAGGCTGTGGACCTTCACCATTGGCCTTGTCGACTGTCGATGCTGCGCCGTTCTTGCCAGATGCATCGGCAGACTCATCATCTTGAGCATTGCGTCCCCGCCCCCGGCCCCGGCCCCGGCCACGATCCTCGGAACGGTTTTCATCGCCATCATTTTCAGTCTCACCGCGGGCTTCGCGTGCAGCCTGTTGTTCCTCGCGGGCCTGTTGCTGTGCGGCCTGGGCGGCGGCTACGAGGCGGTTGTAATGTTCTGCAAACTGCCAGTAGCTCTGGGCGCTTACAGTATCGCCAGCAGTCTGGGCATCGTTTGCCAGCTGGGCGTATTTTTCCGCGATATGGGCGGCTGTTCCTCGTATACGCACGTCCGGGCCGTTGGATTCCATCGACCGGTTGAGCTGATTGCGGTTGTTATTATTGCGATTATTATTGCCGCGACCGCGCGAACGCTGCCTGTTTTGCGATTGACCTTGTCTCATTCAATACTTCTTCTTTGAATAACCTGTTCACAGCGTGCAAAAACGATATTCATCGCTTGAACGGGTTCAATATACCCTGATTCGGGCTCTCTTGGGGTTTAGACCCCGGCTAACTGTGGTTTCCCACAAATTCTTCATTCATCTGTTTCCGTGTCGAAATCAGCATTTTGTACTTGATTGCTTTTTCAGACCCACGAGCCGCGCGTAATCACACCGGGCTCCAGCAGTTTCAAATCATTGTCCATCAAATTGCAGGACTTCACCGGCCAAAGGCCGTTATCCTCATTCCAACTTTCCCAAATTGCTCATCGCTTACGACGAAGACATGACAGTGGTTTTTGGGGACGCTTAAGCGCTCAGCGCTTTTCTGCTACTAGCACTAAGCCCTGGAGCGAAAAAAGCAAGCCCTTTTTTCATATTCTTCCTGCCTGTCGTGTGTGGTTTGGTCCACCTGTCTGAAATGCAAGCGCCCTTTCTGTTCCAGTCAGGTCTTCAGCTTTGTCAACCAGAACCCAGTCCAAATCCGTTGCCAGCGCCACCACGTCCTCTGTCTGACCGTATCCGGTTTCCACTGTCAAAAAACCATTCGCTTTCAGATGTTTTGCAGCAGACCCCAATATGACCCGGTAGGCGTCAAGACCATCAACACCTCCATTGAGGGCCGACATGGGATCATGCTTGCGCACTTCCTGCTTTAGTCCGTCAATGTCGGCGGAGCAGATATAGGGGGGATTGGAAACCATAAAGTCGAATTCTCCGCTGACCGCCGAGAACCAATCGCTTTGAACCCCTTCAAATCGATCCTGCAAACCGTGGCATGACGCATTTTCCAGCGCTTGTTCCAAGGCTGGCTCTGACAAATCGGTGGCAACGGCATTGGCGCAAGGCAATTCCATAAGCAAGGCCAGCGCGACCGCTCCGCTGCCAGTTCCCAGATCAAGGAAGCGCATGGGCTGATCGTGCCTCCTGATCCGCCGCAGCGTCAATTCAACAAGGCATTCTGTATCGTCACGCGGCTCCAGTGTGGCTGAATTCAATCCCAGCTCCAAACCGTGGAATTCCCGCCGTCCAATTATGCGAAAGACCGGTTCATGACTGCATCTACGCTGAACCAGCTCCAATATGTCCTGCTCAAGCTCCGGTGGACACATGTCTCCGGCTCTGGATATCAGGGCAGCCTTATCGATGCCCGCTGCGTGCATCACCAGAAGCTGGGCTTCGCGATGAAAGGTATCAG
>JBPCWM010000114.1:0-3177 GCA_051009515.1 Rhizobiaceae bacterium
AGTCCTTCCCCGATCAGAAAGTCCAATCGATGGGCATTTCCCCCCAACGAAGACGTGACAATAACGACGTTCGACCCATCCAGCGCAGGTGTCCCGTGCTGAATGAACGCTTGCTTGAAATCACGAATGGTCTCGCCACTTTCCAGCTCGAACTCCGATGTTGTCCAGAACCCACGCGGTTTGTTCGACGGATCATAGCTCATTGTAGAACTGAATGTCTTGATACCGCACCTGTCAATGCCATTATGGCCGTTGCCTTAGAACAACAGCTTCTTTTTCAACTCCGCGTCCTCGCGGCACAGACCAAAACTCGCCTCTTGCAAGCGATCACGCGGACCGGCGGAGATGTTGAAATTGCCGAATCGGTCAACACCGCTTGCTAAAGCCACCAATGGCCGATCCCCAGATTCTTGTTTCATGGACGGTTTGATAAAGCGGATTGCCATACCGATGCGCCGATCGTCTGACGTGTTCGGCCCTGAGGCATGGAATAGATGACCATGGTGCATCGAAGCCTGACCGGGCTTCAATTCGCAAAGGGTTGCGTCTTCCTCGTCGACGTCCACCGCGATCTCCTGACCGCGCGACAACATATTATCTTCGGCATGGGTATCGACGTGAGGAACGATACGTTGCTTATGGCTCCCAGCTACAAATTTCATGCAGCCGCTATCAAGGTTGGCGGGTGAAAGCGCTACCCAGCATGTTACCTCTTGAGCGTCATCCAATCCCCAATAGGTCAGGTCCTGATGCCAGGAAATGATTTTGGGCGATTTGGCCGGTTTGATGAACAACGAACCACCCCAAATCAGCAAATCGGGCCCGAGGATAGCCGACACGGTATCGATGATCGTGGGATGTCGGATCAGATTGGCGAAACTTGGCAAAAGCTCTTGCGGGTAGGAGTGCAACAAAGTAATCCGCTCAGCATCATTGGCAAGCTCCCGCTCGGCGCTTTCAAGGTCGTCGCGCATCTGCTGCGCCTCTTCAGTGGTCAAGATTTCAATGGGTAGAACGAACCCGTCGCGGTCATAGGTTACGGCCACACTGTCTTGTTCAATTGCGTTCTGCACATACATGATCTGGATCTCCCCAACGCTTCCTCTACCTCTATCGCATGAGTTCACAAATCTGAAAAATTGATTTATTTGCTTAATTATCATCGAAATTTTGGATATCTAATGCGACTTTCAGGCTTTAACTTGAACCAGCTTGTATGCCTTGAGGCGCTGTTGCTGGAACGCAACGTCACAAAAGCGGCGTTGCGCGTTCATCTCAGTCAATCGGCAATGAGCGCGGTGCTGGCACAATTGCGTGACCATTTCGGTGATGCTCTGTTGGTAAAATCCGGAAGAGCATTGGTTCTGACGCCTTTTGCCAAAAGCCTAATTGCTCCGGTCAACGAGTTGCTAGCTCAAGCGCAAGAGTTTGCTGCCAGGCGCCCCAACCAGGAGATTGGAAAAGTTGACAGAGAGCTGAAACTTATCGCCTCAGACTACGTGTTCGAAGCTTGTCTGGCTGATGGTATTCGTCGCGCGACCAAGGAAATCGAAGGGTTGCGGTTTGATCTGTTGTCGCTGACGGAAAACTCGGCCCGATTGCTGCAGAACGGCGAGGTTGATATATTGTTCGCGGGCCAATCTTTGGATGTTGGGGTGCCTCCAAATGCAACGATATTCGAAGACAAATTTGTGTGTGTTGCTTGCAGCGAGCTGGGGCCACGTATCGGCGAATTATCACAGGAAACCTTCCCCAGCTTCGAACTGGTGGTCGTGCGGTACTTTGAGTATCAGATGTTGTTCGAATATGAAGAAACATTGCGACGTGCGGGGATTCCCCGGCAACGGCAGATTTCCATTTGGTCGTATTCGCTGGTGCCGCATTTGGTTTGTGCTTCGCAACGGATCGCCATTGTACCGGAGCGGATCGCTAAGAAGGCCGAACAACGCTGGCCAATCACAGTCCATCCATTTCCGTTCTCTCATGAGCCCGTGAACGCCTATGCCTTTTGGCATACCAGTCGCAATTCGGATCGACTACTGGAGTTATTCATAGATCAATTGAAATAGCCGATGGTGAAGGGGAACAGATTGAGCTGGCCGGACCGTTCAATCCGGCCGCTTTGCACTGCCCCGGACAACCAGCCTCGCCGGCAAAACTGCCGCCTTACGGGCAACATGAGGATTGCTGATCTGCTCCAACAGGATATCAACCGTAGCGTCGATCATGGGACCGGATGGCTGTTCAACAGAAGTCAGATCATAGGCCTGCCACTTGGCCTGCGGCACGTCATCGTAGCCGACAACTGATACATCGTCCGGGATGGACAGACCAAACTCGTTGCGAATGACATCCACGACTGCAAAGGCCATATGATCATTGGCAACAAAGACCCCATCTGGCCGATCTTCCGCACCAACACCAAACAGATCGCGGGCCGCCTGTGCTGCGCCTTTCTGGGTATAGGCGCCAACAGCGCGTGAATAACACACGACCCCCCGTTCCGCCAATCCCTTGTAAAATCCTGCTTCGCGATCGCGATTAGTCGAGGATTCTTCAAAACCTGCAATATAGGAAATACGCCTGTGGTCTCCATCAACCAGAAAATTGGCCACCAGACGCCCACCTTCTAAATTGTCAGACGTCACCGAGTTGGCGGGCGATGTTGCGATATAGCGATTGAACAAAACCACCGGGATACCATTGTCGGCACATTGCTGGGCCAGTTGCGAAGACAAATGGGCAGATGCCATCACCACCCCTTCAACTTGATATTGCAACATGTCCCGGACAACGGCATCCTGATCGCCCTGATCAGTCATGAACAGCAAAACTCGATAGCCCTTCTCCTGCAGGGATCGTGACAATTTTTCGATAACCACCGGATAAAACTGATTGTCGAGATATGCCACCAGCACTCCGATAATCCCTGACTTGCCGGAGATCAGCGAGCGGGCTAATGCGTTGGGCCGATAGCCCAGTTCGTCAGCTGCCTGCAGGACCTTGCGCCGCGTATCTTCCGATACAGACGCGCCGCGCGTGAAGGTTCTACTCACTGCAGATTGGGATACGTGGGCAGCGCGTGCCACGTCTGCCGATGTCACTGTCGGTTTGGCCATGGGACGAAATGTGTCATGGAGGGTGGTTGCATTGCAATGCGTAATAAAACCCATGAAC
>JBPCWM010000115.1:0-26020 GCA_051009515.1 Rhizobiaceae bacterium
CCTGGGAGAACGGATACTGCGAGAGCTTCAACGGGCGAATGCGTGATGAGCTGTTGAACGGAGAAATATTCTATTCGCTGCGTGAGGCCCAAATCATCATCGAAAGTTGGAGAAAACATTACAACACAAAACGACCCCACAGCGCCCTGGGCTACCGCCCACCTGCGCCAGAAGCCATCATACCAATGGACCAAAGGCCGATAATGCACTAACTTTCAAAATGGACCACTCAAGTGGGGCTGCTCATGACCGCTGTGCCACGATACCTGCTATATGAGCCCGCCAATACTTATTCCTGAAAAACCGAAGACCGCGACTGACGCAAACAGCAGGCCAATCAGGGCCGCGCGTACAATCATCAAAAATTCCATAACAGGCATGAACGTTTCTCCATTTGTAGATCCTCAATGTAAAAATCAGTATCCAGTTTTGCTTGCTCAATCGTGCCGGTATTTGGTTATTTCCTGCCAACATTGAATCATGCTAGGCAATTATGGTCACAAACGTCGCGGTGATCGGATTCTCAAGAGATGCCAAAAGATATGAAAGAGCGTACGCTCGGTGCGCGCCTTGCAATTCGAAAATTGAAGCTGGCCGGAATTGATCCTGCGCCCCTGATTGAACAGGCCGGTCTGAGCCCGCTCGCCATCAACGACGAGTATCGCTGGATACCAACCGGGCAAGAAAGTAAGCTTTACCAATTGGCTGCCAGGGCTTTAAACGATCCGCATTTTGGGCTTCATCTGGCAGAGGAATTTGACGTTCTGGATCTTGGTGCCATTGGATATATTGGCCTGTCGTCAAACACACTGCATGATGCAATCCTCAACTTGCAACGTTATATGCCCACAGTTTCCAGGACACTGAGCCTTGAGTTGGAACTGGATGATGACGAAGCAACAATCATCACCCATTTCAAGGCAATCGATCTTCCCGGACACCAGATTGTTGTCGAAAGCACCCTGTGCGCACTACTCATCGCCTATCAAAGATATTTGCAACGGCCTTTGGTCCCAAAGGAGGTCCATTTCAGCCACAAGTCCAATGCTGATCACGCCGAATATACCCGTGTTCTGAACTGCCCGGTAAAATTCGGGCAAAACAGAAGCGGTGTTATACTGCACAGAAGCGATCTGGAACGCTCCATTGAAACCGCAGATGACCGGTTGATCAAGGCGCTGACCAAAGATTTGCTCCAAGTGGCGGAAAGCAGATCAATAAACGCCAGCAAACTGGTCGCGCGCATTGAAGAGGCTGCGATTCCCTTCATTTCAAAGGGACAGGCAAATGCCAAACTCATAGCCCACAAGATCGGCATCAGCGAACGGTCATTGCATCGTCACTTGTCTGAGCAAGGCCAGAGTTTCAAATCGGTATTGGAAGAACTCAAAAAAGAATTGGCGCTGAACTATCTGAAGCAGGCCGACATAAACCTCGCACAGACTGCTTTTCTGCTTGGCTATTCAGACCAGAGCAGTTTCACGACTGCCTTCAAACGTTGGACGGGACTAACGCCGAGACAAGCCCAGAATTTGGATCGTAGCAATTAAATACCTGCGCCCTCAACAACCGGGCCTGGAATGGTCAACCTTGATCAGCTTGTTGACATTGAACCCCAAACTGGCGGCTTTCCTGAGAAGTTTCTTTTCAACTGAAGCTGGGAGCTTTGGGCTGCGCGACAATATCCAGAAGTAATTCCGGTTATTGCCTGCAACCGCCGCCCAGCTGTAGTTTTTGCGATCAAGCGCAAACACCTTGTAGGCACCGCTAAAGGGCCAGAAAAAACTAACTTTGAGGTCAGCAACATTGGTGGCGCCTCTAAACCTTCCCGTGCCGGTTGCCGAACTCCACTTGCATTTTTTTGTGTTGAAGCCGCGGTTTGTGACTTCCAGCGTGCCGTTGGACCGCATTTTATACCGCGCGGTTACATTTGACAGATTACGTTCAAACCTGTGGTCCAATCGATAGATTTCATACCACTTTCCGCTGTAGCGTTTGATATCAAACGATGTGACTGGTTCAATTTGGGCAGCGTTTGCCGGAGCAAAGGCGGTTATCACCGCAACACCTGCCACGGCCATTAGACGTTTGATACCTGGAAAGGGTGCATTGATGTCTACCATGTTAGTCCTGCCCATTCAGAAGTTTTTACGTCAAATACCCGCTTGTTTATACGGTGATTATTGCATCAGTCCGTTATGAATCAGCATTACGAGCCAATGCATTTGGAAAGCGACAGATAACCCACCTATAGTGAGTATGGCGGCGATGATGTTTGTGCATTTCGAGCTAAAATTCATTTGGAATCCTGAAATCTGTGCCTCTGTCGGCAGACAGGATTTAGGAACTCAATGAATGTAAAAATAGCTTGTTCCTGCCAAAAAGTAGCCAATTCCTGCCAATTCCGGCCTGGTGAACGGGACTGGCGCAATTCTCACGCGCCAGAGCCTTGAGGTCGGTGATCACTGCGATATGTGGTGAAATGTGCAATTGCCCACCACTTTGAGCAGCGTTGGTGACTGTCCAAACGCGATTGGCTCACTCCTTGTAGGATTTGGTCAAGGGGCTGAGATAGTGCGGTTGGGTCAGGCCCTTTTTACGCATAGCAACACCGGTCAGACATTCCCTGATCAAACGATTGGCATTCAGGGCTGACACATAGGTCGGATCCAAATGAGGACTAAGTTCCACAAGCTCAAAACCTACAACGTTGGATTCCGCACATAGTCGTCTCAGAATCGGGAAAGCTTCTCGTGGCGTCAGGCCACCGGGTTCCGGTGTACCCGTTCCCGGCACGAAAGCCGGATCGAGCGTGTCAATGTCGAATGAAACAAACATGTATTCAGGACCGTCCTTGGCTTCCCTGATCACATCCTCCATCACAGCCTTGAACCCCCGATCCTCGATTTCTGCCATGGTGTGATAGCGAAATTCATTTTCGCGCATCCATTCAAAGGCCTGTTCGTCGGGGTAATAGCCGCGCAATGCGACCTGAATGAAGTTCTTGCCAGGAACCAGTCCCTCTTCGATCAGACGATAGACCGGCATGCCGTGATTGATCAGGTGGCCCTGACCATATTTGCCAGCATCATAGTGGGCGTCAAAATGCACCACACCCACATTGCCTTTGCCATAAACGTCAACCAATGCAGCAACGTCGGCGTACATGAGTGAGTGATCTCCCCCTATGATGAAGGGAATTGTTTTCTTGCCGTCTCCAATGTCCACGATTGAACTTCTGACATAGGAGCGTATGGCCGGCATCGAGCGTTCGGTGCTCATGATGTCGATGGGCGCATTACCAAAGTCGGCAACAACCATATCCTGCAGTGGATCAACCATTGTGTGCATATGGGGCTGGCGAGCACCATAACCGCCATAGACCTGCGAATTGCGAACTGCATTGGGGCCATGGGCCGCTCCACGCATACCAGTACCCATATCTGGCACAGCACCGATTATTGCGACTTCAACCTTGCTGGCTTTCAGGTCTTCGGGCGTGAGTGCTACAGGGACATTCAGGAATGTCGGAATGGTGTTGTAGCTCATCTGAATATTATATTTGTTCAGATTAATGATGCCGGGTTCGCGCTTCGGATCCTTGGTGAAATCTCGCAGAACCTGCCAGATATTGTAACTCGGATCTTTTGTATCGAGCGGAATGACCGGTTTTTCACCTTCGCGAATGGGTGCTGAATTGAACTCATATTCATGGCCCAAATACTGTGCCTTTGACGGTCCGGTAAGTATCAAACCTGCACTAGCACCCAGAATAGCGCCGAAAGCGGCACGCAACCATGCGGATATTTTCATCAGATACTCTCCACTGTATTATAAGGTTTTTGGCGGAATACCGCAGAACAGGCCCTGCAGACTTAGACATTGCGTTGCGAACGTGCACTCGCCCGGAGTATCCAAATATCAAGATTTCAGCCTGCTCACTGCCTCCCTGTTTTGCCCATCAAGCAACGGTTGCAGGCAAATGCCAGTCTGTAAATGCGATTTGGATTTTCAGGTGTTCAAAAAGTCCCTGCAGTCTTGATGTGCGCTACAAAGCCAATAGGCTGGAGACTTGTTGATCAGGGACTTTAAGGCGAAAGCGTTTGTCCATTTGGCCGTTAAACGGGGGTTTTAGAGATTATGTCTGATGGTGGCCAGGATAGCGGCGATGTTGAAGAATATGAGCGTTTGATCGATCTTTATATCGAAACTCAAGGTGGCAAGCGGGACGACATAGCAGCCAGGATCGAAGCTCGGTTTTCCATCGAGACCACCATTCTCGTACTTGATATTGCGGGTTTTACCCGGTTGACGCGGGAACATGGCATTGTCCACTATCTTGCGATGATCCGCAGGATGCAATTGCTGGCCAATTCATTGATCGGTGAACATTCGGGAGATGTTATCAAATATGAGGCGGACAATATGTTTGCCCATTTCCCCAATGTCGATTGCGCAATTGGATTCGCTCTTGAGATGTTGAACGGGTTTCATGCCATGAACATAATGACCGACGACATTTCCGACATCCACGCGTCCATCGGTATAGCGTCGGGTTCGGTGTTGACCATTGAACACAAGGATGCCTGGGGCAGCGCGATGAATATCGCATCCAAACTCGGTGAAGACATCGCCGGAAAGGATGAGATTTTGGTGCAGGAAGCTTCATTTCTGGAGTCGCAATCGCCTGAGTCCTATCGCACAGAGCAGATTGACTATCCCATTTCAGGCATAACTATCAAAGCTCGCCGCATATTGGGTTTAACGCTGGGCAACAACTAATTTGGCAGGTTCGCAACCAAGGCTTCTTGCCGCTCGCCGCTCGCCGGTAATCGCTCACCTCTATTCACCAAATCCTGCGCCTGATTGCCTGGGCCGGTTGCGTATCAGTCTTGAGGTTTGAACTGCAGCCTGACGGTGATAGACAACCGCCTGATAGTCCTTGTCATAGACCATATCAAGAAAGGCCTGACCAGAGGGATAACGGGCGATGAAAGCGATATCCCATAATTCGACTGGCGGCCCAATGACCATGAATTGCGGATCGCCGGACCAGATAATTTCACCTCCAAGCCTGCGGAAGATGGGACCGCTTTCGCGACCATAGGCTGCGTAGGCTTCAGCACCGGCGGCAATGCGGCCATCGGCATAGGCCGCCATTTCGCGCAATTTGACCAGATTCAACATCTCGACAGGGTGCGACCGGTCCAGGTCTTTTAGTTGAGCAAAGCCTTCGCGGGTTGGGTCGACATAGGTTTCGTTCATGGTTGGCCTGTTGGTTTATCTATGATTTTCAAGATCAGGCGTGAACCACACGCCCTTCAGAATCCATCACACTTTCATGCATCATCTCTGACAATGTCGGGTGGGGGAATACGGTATCGATAAGATCCTGTTCCGTGGTTTCCAAATTCATGGCAACCACAAACCCTTGAATCAATTCAGTTACTTCAGCACCAACCATATGTGCGCCCAGCAGTTGACCGGTTTTCTTGTCAAATATGGTTTTGACCATGCCTTCCGGTTCGCCAAGGGCAATAGCCTTACCGTTGCCAGCAAAGTTGAACCTGCCGATCTTGACGTCAATTCCCTTTTCCTTGGCGGCCTTTTCAGTCAGCCCGACACTGGCCACTTGCGGGTTACAATAGGTGCATCCGGGAATCTTGGCCTTATCCATCTTATGGGGATGTTTTCCGGCGATTGCCTCCACGCAGATGACACCTTCATGTTCCGCCTTGTGAGCCAGCATGGGGGCACCAGCCACGTCGCCAATTGCGTAGATGCCGTTGACACTGGTTTTTCCATATTCGTCGACCACGATAATTCCACGATCGACTTTAACTCCCAGACTTTCCAGGCCGAGATCTTCGGTATTGCCGACGACGCCCACTGCCGAGATCATTTTTTCGGCCGATATTTTTTGTGTTTTAACGTCTTTGGTTTCCACATGGGCAACCACACCACTCTTCGATTTTTCAACCTTGGATACCTTGGCATCCAGCAGAATTTTCATGCCCTGTTTCTCAAAGCGTTTTTGAGCATGTTTGGAGATCTCGTGATCTTCAACAGGCATGACCTGGGACATCAGTTCAACAACGGTCACTTCCGCGCCCATCGTGCGGTAGAAAGAGGCAAATTCGATGCCGATTGCGCCTGATCCCATAACGATCAGGGATTTCGGCATGGTTTTGGGCACCATGGCTTCAAAATACGACCAGATCTGCTCTCCATCCGGCTCCATCCCCGGTAAGGCGCGAGGCCGGGCACCGGTCGCAACAATAATATGTTTGGCTTTGTAGGTCCCCTCCCCCAAAACGCCTTTGGGGACCGGGTGCTGCGGCTCTACGGCTGGTTTTGAGGCAGCACCTACAGACACTTCACCGGGCTTGGTAATAGTTGCTTGCCCCCAAATCACATCGATCTTGTTTTTCTTCATCAAGAAACCCACTCCACCATTCAACTGGCCTGAGACGCTGCGCGATCTCTTGACGATCTTCTCTATATCGAAATCGAAAGACGGTGCTGACAGGCCAAAACTGTCGGCGTGTTCCATATGTCCGTAAATTTCTGCTGAGCGCAGCAAGGCCTTGGTGGGAATACAGCCCCAGTTCAGGCAGATCCCACCGAGATGTTCACGCTCTACGACTGCGGCTTTCAGGCCAAGTTGTGCAGCTCGAATTGCTGCCACATAGCCGCCGGGGCCGCCGCCAATTATTATTACATCATAAGAGTTTGTCATGGGAGTTCCTCATGTCACTCGTGCCAATGGCAGCACTAATCTTCGACTGTTTCGGGCTGTCTTTGTTTCTGTTCGTATGTTCAGGGTCCAAGCTGGAGGCAAACCCGTTTTTGCGGAACTTGAATTGCCCTGCCCCGCATCTGCAACAGCACATTTGCATTCAACTGTGTTCATTAGGCGCACTTGCTCTGCGCTCCATTGCGCGCGATAGAGATCCTGAACTTGTTTGCGAGTCGCTTGGTCATGCAATTCTTTGAATCTTTCTACAGCCTTGGATATTCCGGCATCGTTTTGCTGATTACCTTCTTTTTTGTAACTGCCTTGCTTTACAGCTCTCTCGGGTTGCACAAACGCGGTATTCTTGCCAAATCCTTCTTGATGATTGTCATGATCGCCGTTTTTGTCATGACCACCAATTACCTTGCTTCGGAACGCCAGATCATGATGGATGCCATTCGCGACGAGGGCGGGCTCAAACGCACGCAGGAACGTTAGAGTCCTCACCTAAACCAGCATGCTCATGGGGTTTTCGATATAGCCTTTGAACGCGGCAGCAAGTTCTGCCCCCAAGGCACCATCAATGGCCCTGTGATCAAAGGCAAAAGTTGCTGCCATCACGGTTGCGATAGCAAGTGCGTCATCCTTGACAACCGCGCGTTTTTCACCGGCTCCGATTGAAACAATCGACGCATGCGGCGGGTTTATGATCGAAGTGAATTCTTTCACCCCAAACATGCCCAGATTTGATACGGCGGTGCATCCGCCCTGATATTCCTCCGGAAGCAATTTTTTGGATCGGGCGCGCCCGGCCATGTCTTTGACTTCTGCAGAAATCGCAGAAAGGGATTTCAACTCCGCCTTGCGCACTATTGGGGTATACAGGCCATCTTCAACAGCAACGGCCACGCCGATATCTGCATGTTTGTGGAACAGGCGGTCTGTCGAGGTCCAGGATACATTGGCCATGGGAACTGCTTTCAGCGCAAGTGCCATGGCCTTCACGATGAAATCATTGACCGATATTTTATAGGCCGGTTTGCCATCGATATCTGTGGGGGCTGATCCATTCAACTGGACGCGCAGGTTCAGCAACGCATCCAGTTCACAGTCCATCGTCACCATATAGGATGGGATTGTCTGATTGCTCTCGCTCAAGCGCTCCGCAATGACCTTGCGCATGCCATCATGGGGTTTCTTCTCAATGGACTCTGCATCGAACATGCTCAATACCATGGAATCGGCCATGCCGGTGGCTGGAGCCGGACCAGTTGGTGATGCAGTCGCGGTTGCTGCAGCTTGCGAACTTACGGGACCCGCTGCAAGCGAGGCTTCTACATCAGCCTTGATGATACGGCCATGAGGCCCGCTGCCGATGACCGCGCTGATGTCCAGACCGTTTTGCTGTGCAATGCGACGGGCCAGCGGTGTCGCAAACACCCGCTCTCCTGACTGAGGTTGCCCTGATACGGATGTGGGGGCCGCAGCAGCCGGTGCAGGGGTTACTTCTGGGCTCGCCGTCGGCGGGACCGTCGTTTCTGTAGCGGCTGGGGCCGTCGTTTGCTTAGTTGCTGGGGCCGTCGCCGCTGGGGACGTATCGATATCGCCGACTTCTTCACCTTCTTCTGCCAATACGGCAATAACAGCATTGACCTGGACGCCTTCAGTGCCTTCTGCAACCAGAATTTTGGCGACGATCCCCTCGTCAACTGCCTCCACTTCCATGGTGGCCTTATCGGTTTCAATCTCCGCGATTACATCGCCTGCCGAGACGGTATCGCCTTCCTTGACCAGCCACTTGGCAAGATTTCCTTCCTCCATGGTCGGGGAAAGCGCTGGCATTGTGATGTTTGTGCTCATAGTTCCTCTCCCTGCGATTGCGCCAGGGGTTCCAGGTAAATGGGGCCACTGTCTTCAGGGCCCTCGTCATAGTCTTCCACAGCCCAGGAACGGCTGTTGAGAATGCCCGCGGTGATGGTGATCACATTGTCATGGGCGGGAGTTGCATTGGCCACTGCGGTAAGCAAAGCCTTTTCATCAACGGCAACCGCCACCGCTTCTTCAGGTGACAGCGATTTGTTCATCCAGCTTTCCAGCGCTTCAATGGACACTGCGAGCTGATCGGCTCCTGCTGGGATCACAACCGCACCGCGATACCGGTCCCAGCTGGCATGGCGGATGTCGAGAGTTGGAAAGGCGCTCACTTGTAGGTCACCGATCTGGCTGCTGCGACAACTTCGTCAACACTTGGCAAAGCCAGTTTTTCCAGATTGGCGGCATAGGGCATCGGCACATCCTTGCCTGTCACCCGGATCACCGGCGCATCAAGATAGTCGAAGGCTTCCTGCATAATCTGCATTCCAATCTCGGCACCTATGCCAGATTGTGGGAACCCTTCTTCAATCGTCACACAGCGGTTGGTTTTTTTCACCGATTCTACAACAGTTGCCATGTCCATTGGACGTATTGTCCGCAAATCAATTACTTCGGCGTCTATACCAAGCTCGGCGAGTGCATCGCAGGCCTCAATGGCGTATTTCATGCCAATGCCGAATGAGACGAGCGTGACGTCATTGCCATTTTTGTGGACCCGCGCCTTGCCGATTGGCAAGACAAAATCCTCCAACTTTGGTACGTCGAAAGACTGACCATACATGATTTCATTTTCGAGAAAGACAATTGGATTGGGGTCCCGAATTGCTGCCTTTAACAGGCCTTTCGCATCAGCCGCAGTATAGGGAGCAACTACTTTCAAGCCCGGGATATGCCCGTACCAGGCCGCGTAGCATTGACTGTGCTGAGCACCAACGCGGGCTGCGGCTCCGTTTGGACCTCGAAATACTATGGGAGCTCCCATCTGACCACCGGACATGTAGAGCGTTTTGGCAGCCGAATTCACGATCTGGTCGATTGCCTGCATGGCAAAGTTGAATGTCATGAATTCAACAATTGGCTTCAGGCCAGCCATGGCCGCTCCAACACCAATACCAGCAAATCCATGCTCGGTGATCGGAGTATCAATCACCCGCTTAGCGCCAAATTCGTCCAGAAGTCCTTGAGTAATCTTGTAGGCACCCTGGTACTCGGCAACTTCCTCACCCATGACGAAGACGTCTT
Organism: Rhizobiaceae bacterium; assembly: GCA_051009515.1. Lineage (GTDB taxonomy): Bacteria > Pseudomonadota > Alphaproteobacteria > Rhizobiales > Rhizobiaceae > Pseudahrensia. Next base: position 9,854 of record JBPCWM010000115.1, read on the forward strand.
CATCACTGCGCATTTCTTCAGCCATGGCATCACGCAGAGCTTCACGAACCGTGGTGGAAACCATTTCTGTACCCGAGGGAATGTCGGGATCACTCGCCACAACGGCCGCAGGGGCGGCAGCAACAGCAACTGTGGCTGCGGGAGATGCCGCTGGTTCAGATACCTCCGGTACCGCTTCAACCGGGCCCGGAGCCGTATCCGCAATATCATCTGCACTTTCACCATCTTCAATCAAAACCGCTATGACGGTGTTCACCTTCACATTTTCTGCCCCTTCGGCAATCGCGATTTTGCCGACAAAACCTTCATCAACGGCTTCAACTTCCATTGTCGGTGACAGGGCAGGCATGAGAATATCTGTAGCCATGATTACGCCCCCACTTCGATAAGTACATCGGTATAAAGTTCAGACGGGTCCGGTTCCGGATTGGTTTGAGCAAATTCTGCAGAATCCGCTACAATGGCACGTACATCCTTGTCGATGGCCTTAAGCTCATCTTCGGTGGCCCATTTTTTCTCCATCACGCGGTGCTTCACCCTTTCGATCGGGTCGTGTTCAGCACGCATCTTTTGCACTTCGTCTTTGGTGCGATATTTCGCCGGATCAGACATGGAATGACCGCGATAGCGATAGGTCTGCATATCAAGAATAATCGGCCCTTTTCCTGAACGACACCAGTCGGTTGCCAATTCACCAGCAGCCTGAACAGCGCGCACATCCATACCGTCGACTTTAATGCCTGGAATATTGAACGAACAACCACGCTTGGAAAACTCGGTGAGAGCTGATGACCGGTGAACGGCTGTTCCCATGGCATAGCGGTTGTTTTCAATCACATAGACAACCGGCAAATCCCAAAGTTTTGCCATGTTGAAGCTTTCATAAACCTGCCCCTGATTGGACGCGCCATCGCCGAAATAAGTCAGGCATACATTGCCGTTTTCCTGATAGCGATTGTTGAAGGCGAGGCCGGTTCCAAGGGAAACCTGAGCACCAACAATGCCGTGGCCGCCATAAAAATTCTTTTCCTTGGAAAACATGTGCATGGAACCACCCTTGCCGCGACTATATCCGCCCTCTCGGCCGGTCAATTCAGCCATTACACCACGCGGCTCCATTCCACATGCCAGCATATGTCCATGGTCACGATAGGCAGTGATCACCTGATCTCCCTCCTCCAGAGCTGCCTGCATTCCAGTCACAACGGCTTCCTGGCCAATATAGAGGTGACAAAAGCCACCGATGAAACCCATGCCGTAGAGTTGCCCCGCCTTTTCCTCAAAGCGGCGTATCATCAACATCTTACGATAGGCATGCAGCTCCTGCTCTTTGTCATATTCAATTGGTGCGGGCGTTTTTGGCCCGGCTTTGGAAGCAGTCGTTTTTCTGGTTGTTTTGGCTTTGGCCACGGGCACACCCTTTTTGTTTCTGGTCGAAGCCGGATTCCCGCGTTAATACGCGTTCAGTATCCGTTGCATAAACATAACCAGCGAAACAAATATGGCAATCGCAAAAACGCATAGCAGTTATGCGAGCAATTCATTGGAATCGCGCGAGAAAATACATATTAACTGACTTTCAGTTAATGTTGCTTCTGGAAGAAAACAGAACAACTTCATTGTCGCGCAACATATTCAGCTGTTGACGAACATGCTGGTCGACCATGTCGCGTTCCATGGAGCCATCACGCAGCAGCGCAACACGACTTTCCAATCGTGAACGTTGGCGGCTACGCAGTTCCAGTTGCAATTCCAGGTCCGCGATGCGCTGTTGCATGGCCAGATTGGCCCGTATTCCATACTGGCCATTAAAAGCGTGGAAGCCGAAATAGCCGAGGATGACAAGGGTTGCCATTGGCGCGATGAAGCGCGCAGCTGATCGTCGTTTTCGTGAGCGAATAACCATCGCCCCACCATGCCGTATTTGCGGTTAATGAAAAGTTAGCGCCGCAGAATGCTGCGGCCTGCAAACTCAGCCTGTCCACCCAGTTCTTCTTCAATGCGTAAGAGCTGATTGTATTTTGCCAGTCGGTCAGAGCGGCTCAGCGAACCGGTCTTGATCTGTCCGCAATTGGTGGCAACAGCGAGGTCGGCTATCGTATTATCTTCCGTTTCACCGGACCGGTGCGACATGACCGAGGTGTAGGCGGCGCGGTGCGCTGTCTCAACCGCGTCGAAGGTCTCACTAAGCGAGCCAATCTGGTTGACCTTGATCAATATGGAGTTCGCAACACCCATGGCGATGCCGTCCTTCAATCTTGTTGTGTTGGTTACGAAAAGATCGTCACCCACCAGCTGACATGTGTCCCCGGTCTTTGACGTAAGCGATTTCCAGCCGTCCCAGTCGTCTTCAGCCATTCCGTCTTCGATCGAGATAATTGGATATTTGTCCGCAAGCTCCGCCAGATAGGACGCCATGTCCTCACTGGACAGGCTGCGCCCCTCCCCCTTCATTTCGTAGGTTCCGTTTTCAAAGAACTCGGTCGAAGCCGTATCAAGTGCCAGATAAACCTCTTCCCCCGGCTTATAGCCCGCTTTTTCGATGGATTGCATAACGAAGTCCAATGCCTCTGGTGCGCTGCCGATATTGGGCGCGAACCCACCTTCATCACCCACATTGGTGTTGTGCCCGGCAGCATGCAGGCCTTTTTTCAGCGTGTGGAAGATTTCCGCCCCCATGCGCAAGCTTTCACGAAAACTGTCAGCCCCAACGGGCATGATCATGAATTCCTGAAAATCAATCGGGTTGTCAGCATGCTCTCCACCATTGATGATGTTCATCATGGGGACTGGAAGTACATGGGCAGTTGGGCCGCCCAGATAGCGATAGAGCGGCAGGCCAGCAGCTTCTGCAGCGGCTTTGGCTGTGGCAAGAGAAACCCCAAGAATGGCGTTAGCACCAAGTTTTGACTTGTTGGCTGTGCCGTCGAGATCGATCATTGTCCGGTCTATCGCAAGCTGGTTTTCGGCTTCCATACCGCACACAGCATCATAAATCTTTGAATTCACACCTTCAACGGCCTTGGTCACGCCTTTGCCCATATAGCGAGCACCACCGTCACGCAGCTCAACGGCTTCATGTGCGCCAGTCGATGCCCCTGATGGGACCGCAGCGCGGCCAAAGGATCCGTCTTCCAGCAAGACATCCACTTCCACGGTGGGGTTACCGCGACTGTCAAGAATTTCGCGGGCGTGAATATCGATAATGGTGGTCATGTGAGGAAGGCTCCAAACTCTCTTGAAAACAATTGCGGCTTCATACGCCAGGCTTTGCAAAAAACCAAACCTCTAAAATCCAGGTATCATCGACGGTCCATTGGTTTTTGTTTGAATGCAGTAAAGGCGCGACGAGGCGGTTACGAATAATTTGTCTCGCTCCGGACCGCCAAAACAGAAATTTGTCGATTTTTCCGGGAACCGGATCACCCCAAGGCACTCACCTTCCCCGTTCAACAGGTGCACTCCATTGGGGCCATTGCAGAATATATGCCCACAATTGCTCACCTTCATCCCATCCGGCACCCACTTGCGCCCCTCCTGCTCGCCCGTGATTTCCACAAATCGGCAGTCGCCTGAGAGTGAGCCATCTTCAGAAATGTCAAACCGGCGAATACAGGGGTCCGCACTGTCATTAACGTAGAGCACAGTTTCATCCAGCGACAGACACAGGCCATTGGGTTGGATGAAATCATCCAAAACACACACCAGACTGCCGTCCGGATCAAGCCTGTAAACGCCCTGAAAATCCAACTCGCAGTCTCTGGGAATGCCAACATCGTCCCTGATTCGACCAAAGGTCGGGTCCGTGAACCAGATGCGCCCGGCACTGTCGACAACAACATCATTGGGGCTGTTGAGCGCCCTGCCCTCAAAATGGTCTGCAAGGGTCGTCACTACCCTGTCTCCATGATCGTGACGCACCAGGCGCGAAGTCGCATGTTCGCACGAAACAATGCGACCATCGCGGTCAAAACAATTGCCATTGGTCATATTGGAGGGCTGGCGAAAAACACTCAGCCCTTCTGAATGGGACCAGCTAAATTGTTTACTGCCGATGATGTCGGAAAAAACCAGCCAGTTTTCACCAGGGTGCCAAATCGGGCCTTCGGTGAAAATAAAGCCCTCGGCAATCACCTCAAGCTTTGCCGATTTATCTATAATGTCAAAAAACCGGTTGTCCCTTATTTCAAACTGCGTCATCAAGCTACCATTTTTGCCAATTGGGTTGTGATCACTGCAGCGCCGCGCAACCTCTTGTCCGCATTTGGGTAATCCCGCGACAGGACGATGGACTGGTCGGGGCGGATTTTGGCCAGACTGCCCTGCTCGCCAATCCAGGTTATCAAGGCAGCCGGTTCGGCAAATTCCTTGTTGCGGAACTGGATGACAACGCCTTTCGGCCCGGCATCGAGCTTTTCGATATTGGCCTTGCGACAAAGGGATTTGATGAAGACAACCTTGAGCAGATGATCCACCTCGGATGGCAAGGGGCCGAACCTGTCAATGAGCTCCGCCCCGAATGCATCAATCTCTTCAGCCGAATCCAGTTCGGCCAGTCGGCGATACAGTCCCATGCGTAGGGTCAAATCAGGCACATAGCCTTCGGGAATCATGACTGTTGCACCAACGGTAATTTGTGGCGACCACTTGCCGTCAAGCTCCCCTTCACCACCTTCTTTCAATTCTGACACGGCTTCTTCGAGCATTTGCTGGTAGAGTTCAAACCCGACTTCGCGGACATGGCCTGACTGTTCTTCACCCAGGATGTTGCCTGCGCCTCGGATGTCGAGATCGTGACTGGCGAGCTGGAAACCTGCCCCAAGCGTATCCAATGACTGCAGAACCTTCAGTCTGCGTTCAGCCGTCTGTGTCAGTATCTTGTTGGGAGGCAAGGTCATCAACGCATAGGCACGGGTCTTGGATCGGCCAACACGGCCCCGCATCTGATAAAGCTGGGCCAGCCCGAACATGTCCGCCCGATGCACAATCATCGTATTAGCAGTTGGGATATCGAGGCCAGATTCCACAATTGTCGTGGACAAGAGAACGTCATAGCTACCTTCATAAAAGGCATTCATCACGTCCTCCAGTTCTCCGGGCGGCATCTGCCCATGGGCAACAGCCACTTTCAGTTCTGGAACGTGTTCATCCAGCCATTCCTTTCGTCCGCGTATATCGGACAGGCGCGGACAGACATAAAAGCTCTGCCCGCCACGATAGCGTTCGCGCAGCAATGCTTCACGGACAACCACTCCGTCAAATGGCAGAATAAACGTTCTAACAGCCATTCTGTCCACCGGAGCCGTAGTGATCAGCGACAGTTCCCGCACACCAGTCAGAGCCAGTTGCAAGGTGCGCGGGATTGGCGTGGCAGACAGGGTCAACACATGAACGTCAGAGCGAAGTTCCTTCAGCCGTTCCTTGTGTTTGACACCAAATCGCTGCTCTTCATCGATAATCAGAAGGCCCAACCGCTTGAAATCCACGGATTTGCCAAGCAGGGCGTGGGTGCCGATCACGATATCAACGCAGCCATCACGCACACCTTTTTTGGTTTCCGCCAGAGCCTTTGGGCCAACCAGTCGAGATGCCTGTGCAACATTGACAGGCAGGCCGTGAAACCGGTCCGAGAAGGTCTTGTAGTGCTGCCGCGACAACAGCGTGGTTGGAACCACAACGGCCACCTGCTTGCCCGACATGGCGGCGAGATAGGCGGCACGCAGAGCCACTTCTGTTTTACCGAATCCCACATCGCCACAAATCAGGCGATCCATTGGACGGCCCGATGACAGGTCGTCAAACACAGCATCGATAGCGTTGAGTTGATCCTCGGTTTCCTCATAGGGGAATTTTGCCGCAAATTCGTCATAGACACCGTCGGGTACCGATACCGGGTCAGCCCGCTTGAGTTGCCTTGCAGCAGCAATGGCGATCAGTTGACCCGCCATTTCCAGAATTCTCTTTTTCAGCTTGGATTTGCGTGCTTGCCAATTGGCACCGCCCAGCCGGTCCAGCATGACCTCGGTATCGCTGCTGCCATAGCGCGACAGAAGTTCGATATTTTCAACCGGCAAGAACAGTTTATCATCATTGTGGTAGCGCAATTCAAGGCAATCATGAGGCGCGCCTGCCGCTTCAATCGTGACCAGACCGTGGAACCGGGCAATTCCGTGATCGACATGTACGACAATATCACCAGCGCCAAGGCTGGAGACTTCTGAAAGAAAGTCAGCACCTTTGCGCTTCCCCTTACGCCGTTTGACCAGTCTGTCGCCCAACACATCCTGTTCGCCGATAATGGCGGTTTCCTGATCCTCAAAGCCGGCTTCCAAACCCAGAATTGCCAGCGCCGTTGTACCCCGTGGCATGTCGGAAAGCTGGGCCCAATTGTTAATCTTCTGGGTGTTGGTCAGATCATGCTCTTCAAGTACCTGCACAAGACGATCCTGCGCACCGGCGCTCCATGAAGCAATGACGACCTTTTTGCCGTGTTTGCGCAGATCAGCCGCATGGTCGCTCAGGGCCTGGAATATATTTACGGTTCCGGCACTTCGTTCAGCAGCGAAATTTCGTCCCTGACGCGCCTCCATGTTGAGCACCCGTTCCCCTTGCACAAAATCTGGCGCATCAAACGGGGAGAGCGTAATCAATTGCTGCTGTTTGAAACCTTGCTCGGTTTCTCCACGAGACAGATAAAGGCTCTCCACCGGGACCGGTTTGTAGGGAGCAGCTCCCCCGGTACCGTCACCGTCCAGACCTCGGGCGCGTGCTTCGAAATGGTCGACAATCTGATCGTGCCGTTCGTCCAGTGCTTCCGACACCAGGTGATCCACGAATACTATTGCGTTGCCGAGGTAGTCGAAAACCGCCTCAAGCTTGTCAAAAAACAGTGGCAACCAATGTTCGAGGCCGGCATAGCGCCGTCCTTCGCTGACCGCCGCATATAGGGCATCGTCGCGGGTTGCAGCACCAAACATTGACAGATATTTCGTTCGGAATCCGGCAATGTTTTCAGCGTTTAGCGAAACTTCGCTCATCGGCGACAGGTGCAATTGTTTGAGTTGTTTTGTCGTTCGCTGGCTTTCAACATCGAACTGACGCAGAGATTCCAAAGTGTCGCCAAAGAAATCCAACCGCACCGGTTCATCATCGCCGGGAGCAAACAGGTCGATAATGCCGCCGCGCACTGCATATTCGCCGGGATCACGCACGGTTGGTGTGCGCTGAAATCCGTTGCCGTTCAACCAGCCGATCAGGTCTGATGTGTTGACTTGCTGCCCGGGTAGCAAGCTGCGCACCTGTTGCTGCATATAGGCGCGCGGTGGAACCCGTTGCATCAGTGCATTGGGGGTCATGGTGACAAGTAATGGAGCAGATTGAGATGCATTCTGTGATGTCTCCGTGAGCACCGCCAGGGCGGCAAGAGCAGAAATCCGCCGGGCCAGAACATCGTTGCTTGGTGATACACGGTCATAGGGCAGGCAATCCCATGCAGGCAGATGCAATACATCGACACCGGGCGCAAAAAAGCCGATTGAGGCTTCAACATCAGCCGCACGCTGGCCGTCGCGGGCAACAAATACGATTATAGGACGGGTCGCGCTTTTTCCAGCAGCCTCCAGTGCAGTTGACAGAATCAGGGATTCATAACCATCCGGCACTTTGCCCAGATTGATGGTTCCGGGGTCGGCCAGCCAGGTTGCAAGCTTTGCAAGCGTTGGAGTGGTCATGAACGGTCCAAATGGAATCGACGTATATTTTGCACAACCGAACTGTTGAGATTGGGCGGCACCTCAACGGAACCGGACAGCCATTTATACATGTCCGGGTCTGGCAACTGCATCAGCATTTCGAATTCGCTCAATTCTTCATCGCTCATGGTTTCAATCGTGGCATTTGCGAAAGTGCCAAGTACATAGTCCATCTCACGCATTCCTCTGTGCCAGGAACGGAACAATAATCTTTTGCGGCGGTCATCAAGACCGGCACTGCTGCGCATGGTTTCGCTCACAGAATTCTCCATCCTGGCGTTAGAGTTCGGGCTTTCCTATAAGGCCCCTTGCTGGCTTTGTCAGCGCTTTCCTGCATCATGACAACAAATCCTTCGATAAAGAGATATGGGTCATTTGATCGAGACTTGAAGAGCGACACATGGGCAGGCATGGTTTGGTTATGCGTCCCAGTCTGCTCAATCCACTGTTTGCACCAGTCACCAGTCTTACCGGCATTGGTCCCAAGCTGGGTGTAGCCCTCACCAAACTGCTGCGGGGATCTGATAGTGCAGAAATTGCAATCGTTGGAGATCTGTTGTTTCACCTGCCATCGGGTTTGATTGATCGACGTTACCAACCAAAAATCGCGGATGCACATGAAGGAGTGCTCGCGACGATCAAGGTGAGAATAGATCGCCACCAAGCTCCTCCGCGCGGGAACCCACGTGTGCCCTACCGAGTCTTTGTCCACGATGATTCCGGTGAAATGGCAGTGGTTTATTTTCGCGGCCAAAGCCGCTGGCTGGAAAATCAATACCCGGTCGGCGAAACCCGGTTTGTGAGCGGCAAGGTGGAATGGTTCAATGGCCGCGCCACAATGGTTCATCCTGATTACGCGGTCAGCGAAGACAATATGGGCGACTTGCCGCTTGTGGAACCAGTTTATCCTCTGGTGGCCGGTGTATCGCTGAAAATCATGCATCGTGGCATCGCGGCATCTCTTCAGGCCCTGCCGGAATTGCCGGAATGGATTTCCGCCGATCTGATGCAAAAGTACGAGTTTGCATCGGTAAATTCTGCACTGCAATCGATCCACTATCCCCAGGATGACCTCGATATTTCGCCGCAAAGTCTGACCTGGAAGCGTTTGGCCTATGATGAATTACTGGCCGGACAACTGGCATTGGCATTGGTGCGCAGCCGCATGAAAAAGGGAGCCGGTCGGGCATGGAAAGATGACGGGACCAGACGCAAGAACATTCGCGATGCCCTGCCCTTTCAACTCACCAATGCCCAGACGCGTTCAGTAAAGGAAATCCTGGGCGATATGGAATCGCCCCAACGGATGTTGCGCCTGCTACAGGGAGATGTTGGATCAGGAAAGACCATTGTCGCACTGCTCGCTTGTGCCGCGGCCATAGAAGCAGGTGGACAAGCCGCAATCATGGCGCCCACGGAAGTATTGGCTCGACAACATTTGGCGACAATCCAGCCATTGGCAGAAGCTGCGGGACTACGAACAGCGATTTTGACAGGTCGTGAGAAGGGAAAGGCGCGTCAAGGCATTTATCAAGACCTCGCAAATGGTGAGATCGACTTGATTGTTGGAACGCACGCGCTTTTTCAATCTGATGTGACATTCAAAAACCTTGCGCTTGGTGTAGTCGACGAACAGCACCGGTTTGGCGTCCATCAACGTCTGGCACTGGCTTCCAAAGGTGGTGCAGCCGATATTCTGGTTATGACAGCAACGCCAATCCCCCGTACTTTGGTGCTAACATTTTTCGGCGACATGGATGTATCGAAGCTCGATGAAAAACCTGCCAACCGACTGCCAATCAGAACCAATGCCGTACCACTGGAACGTCTTGATGAACTGATGGACCGTGTCCGCTCTGCCATTGGGCAGGGAGAAAAGGTTTATTGGTTATGTCCACTCGTGGAGGACAGTGAGGAACTTCCAATCACCTCGGCAGAAACCCGCTTTCAAGTACTTGAAAAACTTATGGGACAGAATGTCGGTCTCGTGCACGGGCGCATGAAGTCTGTTGAGAAAGACAAGGCCATGGACGACTTCAAACTAGGCCGCACCCGCCTTCTGGTTGCAACTACGGTGATTGAAGTCGGAGTTGATGTACCTGACGCCACAATCATGGTGATCGAACACGCTGAACGATTTGGACTGGCCCAACTCCATCAATTGCGGGGCCGTGTTGGACGCGGCACCAAACAATCCACCTGCCTGCTGCTCTACAAGGCCCCGCTGGGGCAGGTCGCGCAGGACAGGCTCAAAATCATGCGTGAGACCGAAGACGGATTTCGCATTGCCGAAGAGGATTTGAAGTTACGAGGAGAAGGCGAGGTTCTTGGAACGCGTCAATCTGGCACACCGGGATTTCAGGTGGCCCGGATGGAATTTCATGCAGACCTGCTTGATACAGCGCGTGATGATGCTCGGCGGATCATGCAAACCGATGCCGATTTAACGACAGAACGCGGCGAAGCACTGCGCGTGTTGCTCTATCTGTTTTCCAAAGATGAAGCCGTTCGCCTGTTGCGCGCTGGGTAAGTGCCAACTGATCCGGTCGGATAATCAGTGACCCTTGCCAGTTGTTTCCAATGGGGGAGACTGTTTTTCGGTTATGGATTCGTTTTGTTTTCGCCTGTCCAGAGCCTTCCGTTTGGCCTCTTGAAATTCTGGAGCGACAAGTCCTGCAGAAATAACCAGTTTAGCTGCCTCTTCGACACCCATGTCCAGTTTTATGACGTCCTTTGCTGGCACAAACAGCAAAAATCCAGAAGTCGGGTTCGGGGTTGTCGGCAGGAAGACAGATACCGTGGGTCCAGCGGGATCATCCAGTTTGGCTTGAACTTCTCCTAGCGTATCGGTTGCCACAAAGGCCAAAGCCCATAAGCCCTTACGGGGATACTCAACCAGTACAACGCTCTGGAAACTGTCAGAATCTTCACGAAAAACCGTTTCGAAAATTTGCTTGAGTGCCGAATAGATGTTGCGCACAAGCGGCATGCGCGACAGCAGATTTTCTCCATAATTGACAATGGAACGACCAATCAGATTAGCGGTCAGGAAACCGACATTGGTTATCACAAACACCGCAACCAGAACGCCAAATCCGGGGATCGTGAAAGGCAGATAGGAGTCCGGATTGTAGAGATCGGGCAAATAGGGTTTTACCCAGCCATCGACCCATTCAATCAGGGACCACGTCAGATAAACCGTGATCGCGAGCGGCGCACAAATCACCAACCCGGTGAAGAAGTAGTTTCTCAACCGGGTGATATATCGCGGCCGCGTCCGTGGTTCCAAATCGCTCATCGCCAATGCTTTGCAGAATAAGTCGACACGAATGTCGGTACTCAATTAGATGAAGCTACCCGGCGGTATTTGCAAGGCCTATTCTATTCAACTGTGACAGATTTGGCCAAATTTCGAGGTTGATCTACATCTGTGCCCATATGCACAGCTGTATGATAAGCCAGCATCTGGATCGGCAGCGCGTATACGATCGGTGTTATGATTTCCGGCATTTCCGGCATCACGATAACCCGCGCTTCTTCCATGCCGACTTCGGCAGCGCCTTTGGGGTCCGTAATCAGGATAATCTGACCACCACGCGCGGCTACTTCCTGCATGTTGGACACCGTCTTTTCGAATATCCGGTCATGGGGCGCGATCACAACAACGGGCATGTCTTCGTCGACAAGTGCGATTGGACCGTGTTTGAGTTCGCCAGCAGCGTAAGCCTCTGCATGAATGTAGGAGAGTTCCTTGAGTTTCAGTGCACCTTCCATGGCAAGAGGAAAATTGGTGTCGCGGCCGAGATAGAGCACATGTTCCTTGTTTGCCAGGAAATGGGCCAATTCCCTGATCTCTCCCTCCAACTTGAGCACGTCATGGGCATAACGCGGCGTTTCTTCCAATGCTTCAATAAGCTTGATCTCGGTTGCTCGGTCAATATGACCACGCTGAACGCCTGCGGCAATTGCAAGTGAGGCAAGAACCGAAAGTTGGCAGGTAAAGGCTTTGGTTGATGCAACGCCAATTTCCGGTCCAGCTAATGTAGGGAACACGTTGTGGGAAGATCGCGCAATGGTGCTTTCTCGAACATTGACAATGGCCGCAAGCCTTTGTCCGGCCTCTTCACAATATTTTAGCCCAGCCAACGTGTCAGCGGTTTCACCCGACTGTGAAATAAACAGCGATAAGCCGTTGCCAGACAACGGAACTTCGCGATAACGAAATTCTGACGCAACGTCGATATCGACTGGTAGTCGGGCCAGACGTTCAAACCAGTATTTGGCCAGATATCCTGCAAGATAGGCTGTCCCGCAGGCCGTGATGTTCAATCGATCCAGCTCAGCAAAATCAAGCGGGTTTTCATTTTCTCCCATATCGCGCAAGGCGATGGTCTGGCCATTGAAATCTATATAATTGGCCAGCGTGTGACCAATTACTTCCGGTTGCTCATAGATTTCCTTGAGCATGAAATGGCGGTGATTGCCTTTGTCCACCAACAGCGCAGATCCAACGGAGGTCTGCTGCTGGCGGGAAACTGGTGCTCCCTGAGTATCGAAAATGAGCATCTCATCACGGCGGATAATTGCCCAGTCGCCGTCTTCCAGATAGGTGATTTTATTGGTGAAGGGTGCAAGGGCAACCGCATCTGATCCCAAATACATTTCGCCTTCACCGTGGCCAATGGCAAGCGGTGGGCCGTTGCGGGCTGCAACAATGAGATTGTTATCGCTGTTGAACATGATGGCCAAAGCGAATGCACCCCGCAGCGCCTTTAGAGCACGATGGGCGGACTGTTCTGGGGCCAACCCCCTGGCAATCCCCTGCTCTACTAAATGGGCGACAACTTCCGTGTCGGTTTGAGATGTGAACTCGAACCCGTCTTTTTCGAGTTCGGTCCGCAATTCACGAAAATTTTCAATGATACCGTTATGCACCACAGCTACGCCGGATGAGAAATGCGGATGGGCATTCATTTCAACCGGTGCACCGTGGGTCGCCCACCGCGTGTGGCCAATGCCAATACTACCCGGCAATGGCGATTGATCAAGGCGCTCCTGCAAATTGACCAGCTTGCCTTCAGCCCGCCGACGGTCCAAATGGCCACCTTCAAGAGTCGCAACACCAGCAGAATCATATCCGCGATATTCAAGCCTTTTCAACGCGTCCACGATCAGTGGTGCAACCGGACGGCTTCCCACAATTCCCACAATACCGCACATTGGCAATTATCCCATCGATTTGCTGCCCGTAAATGCAGCAAGGTTCAAACCCAGGCCAGCGACTCAAGTTTTAGCCCCCGACACGCCAGCCTTACCATTTAATGGATTCATCCATAGTCAAAAATGATTTCAAACCTGCAAAGATTTGACGTTATTTTTGCGTCTCTTGTTTACGTTTTGAATAGGTTTGTCGCAGGGTTTTGGCTTTTCCTGGCAGATTAGCCTGTTTGCACCGCTCAATGGCCAATGCATCTTCGGGAACATCTTTTGTTATGACACTGCCTGCCGCCGTATTGGCATTGACCCCGATAGTAACCGGTGCCACCAACGATGTATTGGTTCCGATGAAGGCCCCGCTGCCGATGACGGTCTTGCTCTTGTTGAACCCGTCATAATTGCAGGTGATCGATCCCGCACCAATATTGGCCTTGGCACCAACCTCGGCATCTCCCACGTATGAGAGGTGATTGACCTTTGCACCTTGTCCAACATTTGCCGCCTTGACCTCAACAAAATTGCCGATCTTGGCACCATTTCCGATGACCGCACCCGGCCGCAGCCGTGCATAGGGGCCAACGATTGCACCATGCTCCACTGTTGCGCCTTCCAGATGGGAAAATGCTCGAATGGCGGCACCGGACGCCACAGCCACCTTTGGCCCAAAGACAACATTTGGCTCAATCAGGCAGTCTGACTCAAGAACCGTATCGTGGTTGAAAAATACGGTGTGTGGCGCCGTCATAGACACGCCCGAACGCAGCAATTCAGCACGCCTGCGCTCCTGCCAGATGGCCTCGACCTGCGCCAATTGCAGGCGGTCGTTTACACCAAGTGTTTCCTCTTCTGGAACTTCAAGTGCCGCCACATTCAGCCCCATGCTGTTGCCCACTTCCACGGCATCAGTGAGATAATACTCACCCTGGCTGTTTGCATTCCCGATTTTATCGAGGACCTGCAGCATACACCCGGCTCTGAAAACCATGATGCCGCTGTTGCAAAAGGTAATTGATCTCTCTTGTGGTGTGGCGTCCTTGTGCTCGCGGATTGCCAAGAGTTTTTGCTCTTCAACGATCAACCGGCCATAACCGGTGGGTTCATCGGTGTTGAACCCCATGACGCAAATATCAGCTCCCCTGGCCAGAGTTTGTCGCGCCGCTTCTATAGTTTCTGTCTTTACCAGCGGCACGTCTCCATACAGGACAACAACATCGTCGTGATCGCTGCTGACAGCTGAACGTGAGGCAAGCACTGCATGGGCTGTGCCCATGCGTTGGTGCTGAACATGAATGCTGCAATGTGGATTGTGAGACCGGACCCTTGCGGCAACCAGTTCTGCCTTGGTTCCCACCACCAAGGCCGTATCCTGGGTACCAGCTGCACTTGCCGTATCGATAACGTGGCAAACCATAGGCAAGCCCGCCACCTCATGCAGCACTTTGGGCAGAGACGACGCCATGCGTTTTCCCTCGCCGGCAGCAAGTATTATTGTCAAACAAGAACGTTTTGAGTTTCCAACCATTTTTCAGCCTGTCGTGAATCGCTGATAGGGCAAAATTAATCCCTCTCATGCCATAAATCCCCTGAATGTCCATCGCCCAAGGCTCAGCCTTTTTGGAAATGGCCATCGACGGGGAATGAAAAGACGGATTTATTGCAATGATTTCATTGCATTATGGATTTATTATTGGGGAATGGACCATTGTCAGATTTCATGGACAGCAATGACGAATTGATTCGCCTGACGGCCTTGAAAGCAGCGAAAGATGCTGCCGAACACATTGCCGGCCAAACTGCAAAGAAAACACCAACGGCAACTGGCGCTTTTGCCCTTTATACCTGGGGATCCCTAGCCTTCCTGAGCCTAATTTTTGCATTTGCCATTGGAGTTTCGCCTCATACATTTGTCTGGCAGCCAGCAAGGATTGCAAAATTTGACCAAGTCAAACCCCGTTCGCCAAGCGAAACAAAGGATACTGCACTTGTAGAAGTGAGCAGATCAATCCCTGTTCAACCCCGGTCCGACCATCATCCTGCTGCATTTGTCGACTCCTCACCAAATAAATCAGCCAAGGCCTTGCCAGAGCCTTTACCCGTACCCGTAAATTTGGCGCGCGACGGCGACGACAATCGGCTCCAACAACATCGGGACAGCATGGAAACCGGATCCATAGAAAAGGTGGATGGCAACGAACTCCAGCCAATGCCGACCAATCAACTGGCGTCCTCGTTCTTTGCGGTTGACCTCGGGGGCGCAGATGCCGTTACCCCTCTGGTTGATCGCTATGCCGCCCTGCTGAAACGTGCGCCTGGATTGTTTTCCGGTTTGGAACCTCGGATCCAGCTAACAGGGCAAGACGGGAAACTGGAAGCCAGACTGGTTGCCGGACCGTTCTCCACTTCCGAAGACATCGCCATGTTTTGTCGTGCCGTCAGGCTGCAACTGACCATTGACTGCAAAAAATCCACTTTTGAAGGTGAATCCGTCCGATAGGAAGACTTGTCACGCGCGCGCTGCACCCTTGCGCACTCCTGCCTGACCTGCCAAGAGGCACTTGTCACCCAACGGAATTCAAGGGCATCTTTGACCCACCCTCAATCTGACACCGTTTCAACATCGGAGCGCAGCAGAGCACTTGTAATATTGTTCTTCATGCCGCTGTTCTTTTCATCAAACATTGTGTTTGGCCGCGCGGCCATTGATGATGTTGAACCGTTTACACTGGCCTTTTTGCGCTGGTTCTTTACCGCAGCCATACTGGCACCATTTGTGTGGGCTACTCTGGCACGCAATCAGAATCTGATAGTCTCTCAATTGAGAAATCTTGGCGTTTTGGGATTCCTTGGAATGTGGGTCTGTGGCGCCATGGTCTATCTCGCCCTGCGTTATACGACGGCGACAAACGGAACTTTGATTTACACCTCCTCTCCTGTCCTGATCATATTGATCGAATGGTTGTTCAGAGGCCGGAATATCGGTTGGCGCGAAGCAGTGGGCGTATCGATTGCCCTGTTGGGCGTCATCATAATCATTCTGAAAGCCTCATTGGCCGCGTTGTTGTCCTTGAAGTTCAATACTGGAGACCTGTTATTTGTCGCCTCGGCCATATGCTGGGCCGTTTACTCGGTGCGATTGAAGTCAAAAGAGTTGGAACCGTTACAAACGTTGCCACTGTTTGCTCTGATTGCAGCAAGCGGC
>JBPCWM010000116.1:0-6511 GCA_051009515.1 Rhizobiaceae bacterium
TCAGCCAAAGAGCGGATTGGGTCTTTGGTGGCAAAATGGCATGGGTCCCACGCACCAGCGGAAATATGCTTCACACCAACCTTGGCATATTCCTCTTCCCAAATCTCTTTCAGGCCGTACTGGTTAAACAGAACCGGCACATCAAGAGAGTAACGGGAACCGAACGGGAAATAACCGCCAAAAACGGTCACTTCAGTGGGTGACGCCATTGAATCATCATCGGATTGAACCGCATCAATTGTGCCGCGTTGCATTGCTTGGAAAAGCTCACCAGTCGGCACCAACTGATCCGCTGTGAACAATTCGATCTGCATTCGATCGCCAGCAATCTTGTTGAACATATCAATGGCAGGTTTCACCACTTCTGCGGCAAGTGCAGCACCTGCATATGTCTGCATTCGCCATTTGATTGTGGACTGAGCGGTAGCCGGTGTTGCCAACGCCGCGGCCGGTGCGGCGAGCGCTGCTCCTTGGATAAACTTACGTCTGGTTGTCATTGTAGCCTCCTACTTAGTGATTTAACTTTATGCTCTGTGCTTCATTCGTCGCTTAATTCCCATAGACCGTTTCCGGTAGCCAAAGTGCGATTTGCGGAAAGACCATGATGGTCGCCAACGCTAGCACCATAACGGCAACAAACGGAATGATGGATTGATATATATCTTTCAGCGCTATCTCTGGCGGCGACATGGCGCGCATCAAAAACAGATTGTAGCCAAAAGGCGGTGTCATATAAGCGATCTGGGTGGTGATCGTGTAGAGCACACCATACCAGATAAGGTTGAATTCCAACGCTCCAACCAGTGGAATGTAGAGTGGTGCCACGATGACGAGCATGGCCGTGTCATCAAGAAATGTGCCCATAAGGATGAAGCTTAGCTGCATCAGGATGAGGATCATCCACGGTGACAGACCAAGCTTCTCGGTGAAAAAACTTTCTATGGCTTTGACAGCACCAAGGCCATCAAACGCCGCACCAAAGGCAAGTGCTGCCAGAATGATCCACATGAACATACAGGTGATACCAAGCGTGTTTTTCGTTGATTTCTCAAAGACTTGCCATGTCATACGGCGGCGCAAAACCGCAGCCAAAAAGGCGGTGATGGCACCGATGGCCGAGCTTTCCACAAGTGATGTCCAACCACTTACAAAAGGTACCATCATCGCGAAAAAAATCACAAAAGGAAGAAGACCGGCCAGCAAAAGTCTATATTTTTCAGACTTCGGCATGTCGCGTTCCTCGGCGCTCAAAGTCGGCCCAAGAGAAGGGTTTATTTTACAGCGAACGGCAATGTAGATAATGAACATAGTCGCCATCATCAGGCCTGGAATAACACCGGCCAACCAAAGCTGACCCACCGGCTGGCGGGCTATCATCGCATAAAGCACAAGCACAACAGATGGCGGCACGAGAATACCAAGCGACGAACCTGCCTGCACCACGCCTGTCACCATACGCTTATCATATCCACGGCGCAAAAGTTCTGGCAGCGCAATGGTGGCACCAATGGCCATGCCAGCAACAGACAGTCCGTTCATGGCGGAGATCAGAACCATCAGACCAATCGTTCCGATGGCAAGGCCACCCTTCAGCCCGCCCATCCAGACATGGAACATCTTGTAGAGATCATCAGCGATACGGCTTTCCGACAAGATATAGCCCATGAAGACAAACATCGGCACGGTGAGCAACGGATACCATCGCATCAGTTTAATGGATTGCGAAAAAGCTATGTCAAACCCGCCCCGATCACCCCATAGGGCGAGTGCAGCCATAACAGCGACAAAGCCGATGGCGCCAAACACACGCTGGCCGCTGAACAAAAGCAGCATCATGGAAGCGAACATCAAAAGAGCGATCGTCTCGTAAGACATCTTCAAATCTCCTCGCCGCGCAGGTGCAGAATGTCTTTGGACAATTCAGAAAGCGACTGAAGCAGCATTAGGAATATACCGATGCACATGATGGTTTTGATGGGCCAGAGATATGGCCGCCAAATGGTGCGGCTACGCTCCAGAGTTCCGATAGATTTTTCTCCAGTGGCCAAGTCTGCAAAGAACTGAACAGGGTTGGAACCAAAATGACCGAGCGAGTATGCGGTTGAACTCAACCCGCCCCACAGCAACACGATAAGATAGGTGATTAGGCACAGCACAGTGATGGAATCGACCAGCGCCTTGCGTTTCATTGACCAGTTTTCATAAAACAAGTCCATGCGCACGTGAGAGCCCATCTGGATGGCATAGGCACCGCCCAGAAAGAAATAAGTGATCATCGAAAACTGTGCGGTTTCCAATGTCCAAAGCGATGGCTGGATAGTTGCTTTGCTGATGGTCGACCACAAGAGAACGGCCATCATGACAAAAATGCCAAACATGATGATGCGTCCAACGCCATAGTTGAAACGATCGACAATTTTTATGAATCCGCGCAGCGCACTCATTTGGTGACCTCGCGTCGCACCGACATTTGCAATGATGCCAAACTTGCTTCCAACCTCACAGCAAGCTTTTCCGCCATTGGCTTACACTGCGAGGGCGTGGTGATCAGATCATTGCGAATTTCGATCATGACGTTCAAAAGCCCACGAGAAATGGTATGTCAATTGAGGGTATGTCTAACACCGCCTTGAGGTCTGTCCAGCTCCCAAACATGTGCCTGTGGCTTCCCGACCGATGCTTGCGATTGGGTGCATGGGCAGATTACTTTGGCGTGTACAGACGATTGTATCAAGGGTATACGCGAGTTGTTTATCGATCAATCCATCGATTTGGCCAATTTGATCTCGAGGTATGTCAACGCCGGAGTAAAAATACACCACTTGGATTGATGGTAGGGTTGTCCCCAGACCTGCATGGCGCAGTGCCCTCCGCAACGACGTAGCTATGCGGGGCTGTGGTCAAGCCGGGTTGTTTTGGAGTGATCATTCTTCTTGGGGTTTGATACTCTGTTTCAGCCGGTAGCTATCGCCATTCATCTCCAGAATTTGAACATGATGCGTCAGCCGGTCGAGAAATGCGCCTGTAAGGCGCTCTGATCCGAATGTGGTTGTCGGCTGAGACATATCGCGTCTTCGCCGTTCCTTATCGGAAATCGTAGAGGGGACGGGGAGCGCGCTTGGCGAAATTCTTCAGGAATTGGTATCCGAAATTCATCAAGAATTGGCTGCCCTCGATGAGCGCATCTCTTCCTACGACCGCTGAATTCGGAATTTGTTTCGAACAAATGAGATGTGTCAGCGCATCGGGAAGATCGAGGGTATCGGCCCGATCACTGCCACAGCGTTGGTCGCGGCGGTCGGAGATCAATCCTGTTTTAAGAATGGTCGTCAATTCGCTGGCTGGTCAGGCTTGGTTCCCAACAACGGCCGAGCGGCGGGAAGTCACTGCTGTTTGGGATCAGTAAACGCGGTGACCGGTAATTGCGGACACTTTTGATTCACGGGGCTCGCGGCGATGATACTTCTGGCCGCATACAGAAGCCGGATATACGTCAGCAACCGTGAAGCCAATCCAACCAAAATGAGATGTTGCAATAGGGCGGTGTCCATATACATCCACACAGGACAGAGCGGGATTTTTGACCGAAAATGCAAGATGACTTCAACTGCCGCAGAGCAGTCATGCTAGCCCGACGACGAGACTTTCTTGATCTAAGAGTAGCCGATGTTCGAGAACCAATTTTCGTAAGTCAGCGTTTGATTGCGGTGAGCCCAAACTAGAGATGGTGAGATTGTCGCTGACGGGATAGCGCTGACCTTCTCACAAGACCACTCTTGAACAGATTAGGAGGTTGCAACTGCTATCGAACATTCCGATATCGCTGCCCAATTGGCCGCTTGCACGTTTCATCCGCTGGACGATACCAGGACGGGTTGCGTGTGCCGGGAGTTTTGCCATATATTTGGTTTGACCCAATTTGGGGATCGAGCGAGTGGGTAGCGACCCATATAGACGGGCAATATGGCACAGTGGGTCACTGCATACATGAGAGTTTTGCTCGCCGTCGTCCTGGCGGTGGGCATTATCGTGTCTGCAAATTCCCGATCTGTAACCCATGATTTTACCGAACTGGCGAAAATCGTTTCAGAGCACCATGCCGAGATTGAAGAGCACGGTCACGCTCACGAGGACCTCACCGATCTGATGCATGCCTTTCATGGCCATCATCATGAGATCAACGATCATGACCACAACATCGCTTTTTTGCCACCGCGTGCTGCGACAGACGCAACATTCCCGAATAGTACGGGCTTGGCCATGCCAGACTATGGCAGACCGGACCGCATTGAATACGGCTTGGACCGGCCGCCGCGAGTTTGAGATCGCGCCTCCTTGGCGCACTCATCCTGAGCAATCAATAATTGGACAATCCAAATGAAACTACGCCAATCTTTTCGGTTGGAGCCTATGACGTGTGGTACGCGCCAGCCTCTAACCTGTTTCACCACTGCCGTCTTGATGCTCGTGGCATTTGCGACGTCAGCCTATGCCCACGACGTAACCCCAGGAGACGCAGGTTACATCCAGGAGATATTTGGGGTTCACATTATCCCTTTCATCTATCTCGGTGCGAAGCACATGATAACGGGATACGATCACATCCTGTTCCTACTCGGCGTTGTCTTTTTTCTGTATCACATGAAAGACGTCGCCCTTTACGTGAGCCTCTTCGCCATCGGCCACTCCGTTACCATGCTCTTGGGCGTCTGGTACGGCTGGGGCATCAACGCCTACATCATCGATGCCATCATTGGCCTTTCGGTAGTTTACAAAGCGCTGGACAACCTCGGTGCGTTTCAGAGATGGTTCGGATTCCAGCCCAACACCAAGGCCGCAACGCTGATCTTCGGTCTGTTCCATGGCACAGGTCTGGCCTCCAAAATCCTTGAGTACCAGATCGCGGAAGACGGGCTGCTGGCCAACCTACTGGCCTTCAATGTAGGAGTGGAGGTCGGACAACTTCTGGCACTCTTCGTGATCCTGATCGTCATGGGGTATTGGCGTCGCAGCCCCAACTTCATGCGTCAGGCCACTTACGCGAACATCATCATGGTCTTCCTTGGCCTTTTGCTGACCTACCAACAAATCACCGGCTATCTTGGCCTGCACGCCCACGCCTAAAGGATTGGAGAGAACAATGCACAATGCACCAAAACCCAATATCGAAGACTTGCCCTCCAAGGCACAACTACGCCGCTCGACAATCATCGCGACCATCGGCGCTTTAGCCATTGGCATCATGGTTTACCTGCCAGCCGAATATGGAGAAGACCCCACAGGCATAGGCAGTTTGCTTGGCCTAACGCAGATGGGTGTAATCAAGCAGCAGCTTGCTGCGGAAGCAGCGGAAGACGAGGTGCAGCATGGCTCCGACAAATCTTCATCGCTGGTGGATGACGTTTTTGACCTACTCGTATCTACTGCTCATGCGCAGGAAGCATGGAAGGACGAGATCACGTTCACCCTTGCGCCGGGGGCCTCTTTCGAAATCAAGGCCACTATGGAAAAGGGTGCTACGCTCAATTACGCATGGGTCGCGACAGGAGGCCGCGTGAACTTCGATCTCCACGCCCATTCTGGCGGTGATAAAGTGACCTACGAAAAGGGCCGTGGTCAGACATCTGGTGAAGGTAGTTTTAAAACGCCCTTCGCGGGAAATCACGGCTGGTTCTGGCGAAATCGAGACAGTACTGACCTGACCGTCAAATTACAGCTGCGTGGCGACTACAGCGAAATCGTTCGAAGCAAATGACGGTTGTTCAGGCCACCCGCGCAAAAAAAGTTGTGGGTGGCCCAACAGGCACAGGACTGAGCAAACCTTCCGCCTGGTGTTTACATCTTATGATTTCCCGTTCAGTGATGCATCGACTTTCCGGTAGCCATTGCGAGGTGATGGGGCTGATGATGAGCTCCGGTTGCCATTAATCCGAAAAATCCCAGTCCCTTTATTTTTTGCTGAATACTTGCCGAGGA
Source organism: Rhizobiaceae bacterium (assembly GCA_051009515.1). Lineage (GTDB taxonomy): Bacteria > Pseudomonadota > Alphaproteobacteria > Rhizobiales > Rhizobiaceae > Pseudahrensia. The sequence goes on from JBPCWM010000116.1 coordinate 5,977, forward strand.
ACTGGTCACTATTAATTCTGCACCGGTGGTGGTTTTCCTGGCGCTCGCTGACCAATCATCCATCTTGTCCAATTCCACAGCATGCGCAGGGACCATGGCCTGGATTGCACGCAATACCGTGCCTGCACCAGCAACCTGATAGCGCCAGCCGTCCGGCAAGGGGGTTGCGGAAACATCAGCCTCAAGGAACAGGGCGTTCATGTCCACAAGGTGCTGCCTTAGCGCTGCGATATTGACTTTGCTCCAATCCGTCTGCGGGTCATTCGACAGCAAGGCCACGATCTCAGCGGTCGCCGCAAAGGCCGATTGACCGGGCTCGGCCGGCGCTGGTGCTGACGAATGCCCAACATGCTCTTCAACAGAATGTTGTCCCTGCATCAGGTTATGGGCGACCTTGGTCTGATGTTGAAGCTGTTACTGCATTTTCAAGGTGTCATTCGCGTGCCGTTCATCTGGAATGACCCGCACGCACCTGCAAACTCCGCTGTCAATGACGATCTCGCATCGTCAATCGACATTTCTGCCACCATTCTTG
>JBPCWM010000117.1:0-6881 GCA_051009515.1 Rhizobiaceae bacterium
GGCATATTGCGCGACGTATTCACCATGGGAGCACGGCCGGTCGCAGCCATGAATGCCTTGCGTTTCGGCGATCCCGACCATGCGAAAACTCGCCACCTCGTATCCGGTGTCGTTTCGGGCATTGGTGGATATGGCAATTCCTTTGGCGTCCCCACGGTTGGTGGTGAAGTTGATTTCCACCCACGCTACAATGGCAATATTCTGGTCAACGCCTTTGCGGCTGGGCTTGCCAAATCTGACGCGATCTACGTCTCCAAGGCTGAAGGCGTAGGACTTCCTGTGGTTTATCTTGGGGCGAAGACTGGACGGGACGGTGTTGGTGGAGCCACCATGGCCAGTGCAGAATTCGACGATTCCATTGATGAAAAACGCCCTACTGTTCAGGTTGGTGATCCATTTACCGAAAAATGCCTGTTGGAAGCTTGTCTGGAACTGATGGCCAGCGGCGCGGTCATTGCGATTCAGGACATGGGAGCTGCAGGATTGACCTGTTCGGCGGTTGAAATGGGCGCTCGCGGTGATCTGGGCATACGCCTCAACCTTGACGATGTACCTGTGCGTGAAGAAAACATGACGGCGTATGAAATGATGCTGTCTGAAAGTCAGGAACGCATGCTCATGGTGCTGCGCCCTGAAAAGGAAGACGAGGCAAAGGCTATCTTTACAAAATGGGGACTGGACTTTGCAATTGTCGGCGTAACTACCGATGATCTGCGGTTCTCCATTCATCATCAGGGTGAAGAAGTTGCAAATCTGCCGATCAAGGAGCTTGGTGACGAGGCGCCCGAATATGACCGCCCGTGGATCGCTCCGGGGGAACATTCGCCTCAGGAACCGCATCTTTTTGCCCCACCCGACAATTTCAACACCGCATTGCTAAAAATGGTCGGATCTGCGGATCTCAGTTCACGGCGCTGGGTCTGGGAACAGTATGATACGTTGATTCAAGGCAATACGTTGCAACTGCCCGGTGGAGATGCCGGTGTGGTCCGGGTCGAGGGTCACTCCACAAAAGCGCTTGCCTTTTCATCTGATGTAACCCCTCGTTATGTAGAGGCAGATCCATTTGAAGGCGGCAAACAGGCGGTTGCGGAATGCTATCGCAATCTGATTGCCACAGGTGCGGAACCGCTGGCCGCCACCGACAATCTCAATTTCGGCAATCCGGAAAAGCCTGAAATAATGGGGCAACTTGTGTCTGCGATCCAGGGCATTGGGGAAGCGTGTGAAGCTCTTTCTATGCCCATCGTTTCGGGCAATGTGTCGCTCTATAATGAAACCAACGGTGAAGCAATTTTGCCAACACCGACGATTGGTGGCGTTGGTCTGATCGAAGATCACAATTGTATGGCTCGGATTGGCACATCGAATGTCGGCGATGCCGTATTCCTGATCGGCACCGAAGCTGAGCATTTGTCTCAGACAATCTATCAGCGTGAAATTCTGGGCGAGGAAACCGGCCCTGCCCCGGCTGTCGATTTGCAAATGGAAAAAGCGCGCGGGGAATTCGTTCTGGCCGCCATACGGTCGCAATATGCTTCCGCCTGTCACGACATATCCGATGGCGGGTTGGCTGTCGCACTGGCTGAGATGTGCATGGGGTGCGATCTTGGCATGACATGCGAGATCGAAGTCACTTATCCCCACTCTGCTTTGTTCGGTGAAGATCAGGCCCGTTATGTAATTACCGTGCCCGATGAATGGGCCGACATGTTTGCTGCCAATAGCGAAGGTTCAGGTGTGTCATTTGCCCGCATTGGAACTGTTGGCGGCGAGAGGTTGATTATCAATGACCTGATAGACATATCTGTAGAAGAAATGAAAACTGTACATGAGACATGGTTTCCCGCTTTTATGGGAGAAACCTCACTTGCAGAAGCAGCGGAGTAGAGCGCTATGGCAATGGATGCAGCCGATATCGAAATGATGATCAAAGAAGCCCTGCCTGACGCGCAGGTTACGATCCGGGATCTGGCCGGAGATGGTGACCACTATGCAGCGGAAGTCATTTCACGCGAATTTATCGGCAAATCCCGTGTCCAGCAGCACCAGATCGTCTATGCAGCGCTGAAAGGAAATATGGGTGGCGTACTGCACGCTCTGGCATTGCAGACCAGCGCACCGGAATAGTACCCGTTCGATGATGTCCGACACAACCATGTATGTCTTGTTGGTCATTGTGGGCCTCGTGGTGGCAGCAATGTGTGCCTATATCGCCAAGGGCAGAGCCGCACAGAAAAAGAACCCCAACGCCTTTCGCTGGCAACCTGAACAGGACTATGACGTTGTCATGCAAGGTGAAACACCAATGACACCGGGATTCCCGATATTGAAAAAACGCAAAAAGCGCAGTTCAAAGGCGCCTAGCAGGCAAAGTATCAAAGACTGAAGCTGAAACAATTCATCAGCTATCTGGAAATTTCCGGAAAAGACTCCTAAATAACTAACATTCTTCGGCCATTGAAGCCGGCCAGAGCAAGGAAATTGAAAATGAGCATGAACGATTTTATCGACAATGAAGTGAAGACAAACGATGTGCTTGTTTTCATGAAGGGTACACCGGCTTTCCCGCAATGCGGTTTTTCCGGTCAGGTCGCCCAGATCATGGATTATCTTGGTGTTGAGTGGAAAGGTGTCAACGTTCTTGCAGATGATGATCTGCGTCAGGGCGTCAAGGATTACACAAATTGGCCAACAGTGCCCCAGGTCTATGTGAAGGGTGAATTCATAGGCGGATGCGATATTGCGCGTGAGATGTTCCAGACTGGAGAGTTAAAAACGCTTCTGGAACAAAAAGGCGTTGTGATGAACGGTAAAGCCACAGCCTGATTCAACACAGACCAGAGATATATAACGAATCGGGGCACATCCAGAGATGGTGCCCCTTTTTTGTGAGGATCATTCATGGGAAACCAGCAGTTCGATGGATTTGGCAAGGATGCAATGCCTTTCTTGAAGGCCCTTGGCTTTCATCAAAGTCGGGACTGGTTCAAGGAGAATCGTTCGCTTTATGACAGCCAGTTATTCCTGCCATTTGTTGCCTTGCTGGAAACATCCAGCCAGCGCCTTGCACAAGCGGGAATACCCTTGCGGGGCGAGCGCAAGACGTCCCTGTTCAGAATCAACCGCGACATTCGCTTCTCCAAGGAAAAGCACCCTTATAATACAAGGGTGAGCGGAGTACTCACACGCACCGGCACGAAAAAAGACATTGGCGGCGTCTATATGCATTTTGAACCGGGAAACTGCTTTCTGGCTTCGGGTCTATGGTACCCTCCTGCTCCGCTGCTGAAAGCCATGCGAGCACAGATCGTTGCCCGGTCTGAAGAATTTACCGGCCTTGTTGATGATCTTGCAGCACATGGCCTGTCCATCGGCCATGGCGAGATGGTTGTGCGGACACCAAACGGATTCAAGGATGTGACCGACGAGGATTTACTCTTTTGGGTCAAACACAAGTCATATATCGTTCAGAAACAGATTCCGGAGAAACTCATTCATTCCGCCCAACTGGTCGATGAGATTGAGGTGTTTGCAAGTCAGGTCATGCCCTTAATGAATTTTGTCTGGCGGGCCATCGATCCGCTGCGCGAAGAGGCAATTCCCGCTTCGTAAGGCCTTTTGGGTCGAACCGCTGCGGAGAGTTGCTATTGCTCGCTGCCCAGTGCGGAAAAATCAAACCAGTTCGTGTCCAGCAAATGGCTTGGATTGGCGTTTGCAAGGGCGCGGATCATGGTATCCTTGCGACCCGGCATGCGGCGCTCAATATCTGCGATCATCTGTTTCATGGCATTGCGTTGCAAACCGTCCTGAGATCCACACAGATCACAGGGAATAATCGGGAATTGCATGGCAGTTGCGAACTTCTCCAGATCGTCTTCCGAGCAGAAAGACAAAGGTCTGAGCACCAGCAGGTCCTTTTGATCATTCAGCAATTTTGGGGGCATTGCAGCCAACTTGCCCCCATGAAACAAGTTCATGAAAAAAGTTTCCAGAATGTCTTCGCGATGATGACCCAACACCAAAGCATCGCACTCTTCTTCGCGGGCAACGCGATAAAGATTACCTCGCCGCAAGCGTGAACAAAGCGCGCAATAGGTAGATCCTTCTGGCAGTTTTTCTGTCACGATTGAGTAGGTGTCGCGATACTCGATGCGATGGTCCACTCCATTTGCGGTTAGCCAGTCGGGCAATATATTTTTTGGGAAATTGGGCTGTCCCTGGTCCAGATTGCAGGCCAGTAGGTCGACATCCAGAAATCCACGCCATTTCAAGTCCAGCAACAGGGCTAGTAATCCGTAGCTGTCTTTGCCGCCTGAAAGACCTACCAGCCATCTGGGTCTGGTTCCATCCCTGCGCGGCACGACCATGCCGTAAGCTTCCAGCGCCTCTCTTGTATGCCGGATCAGGCGTTTGCGCAGCTTGTTGAATTCCAGACCGGACGGAACGTCACGAAACATGGCGTGACAATCCTCAAACGACTCGACTTGTTTGGTTTGTATCTGTGACATGCGCCTATCCTAAACAAAAAGGGCTGCTCTTTCGAACAGCCCTTTTCAATTCTGTAATTATCGTTCCCTTAGCGGGAGTAAAATTCAACTGTCAGGTTTGGTTCCATCATGACCGGATAAGGTACATCGCCGAATGCTGGCACGGAGACAAATGTGCACGTCATCTTGCTGTGATCAGCGGAGATATATTCGGGCACATCACGCTCAGCCAGCTGGACGGATTCAAGAACAATGGCCAATTGCTTGGACTTTTCACGGATTTCGATCACGTCGCCGGGCTTGCAACGGTAAGATGGCACGTTCACACGTACGCCGTTTACACGAATATGACCGTGGTTGATGAACTGGCGTGCAGCAAAAACGGTTGGCACGAATTTCGCGCGATAGACGATCGCGTCCAGACGGCACTCCAGCAAACCGATCAGATTTTCAGAAGTATCGCCCTTCATGGAGCTGGCCTGATCGTAAATCTTGCGGAACTGCTTTTCCGAGATATTTCCGTAGTAGCCTTTAAGTTTCTGTTTGGCGCGGAGCTGAATGCCGAAATCCGACAATTTGCCCTTGCGTCCCTGACCGTGCTGGCCGGGACCATATTCACGGCGGTTAACAGGTGATTTGGGGCGGCCCCAAATGTTTTCGCCCATGCGGCGGTCAAGTTTATACTTTGCTGATTGGCGCTTGCTCATGGCATTTCCTCAATAGGTTGAACGTTTGCAGACCATCCGCAAACGCTGAGAAAACGCACCCTCCTCTTCCAACTGTTATTGTTGGATGACAGGACCATCGGCGCACGCTTTGCATCAATGATCCACGGGATACGTAAAATGCGCGCAAGGTTTCCCCTGCGCGCGCTGGTGAATTAGGCTAAGTTGAGCCTCATGTCAAACGACTTTCAGCCCGAAGCCTGACAAGAGCCGTAACATATCTGGTGCGGGACGCCCTTTTGTGAATTCAGCTATGTCCTGCACGTCCATAATCTCTCCAGAATGCTCCAAAAGACTTTGCGCATGCCGTCCGATTGCCTCTGCCGGATTGAGCCAGTCTACCGGCCATGGCGCAAGCCAGCGAAACACATTGGCAAGAAACGGATAATGTGTACAGGCCAGCACCACCACATCCGTACGGGCGCCCAGTCGGTCTGTAAAACAGTCTGCAATCTCCGCAGCAACCGCATCAACATCCACCGAGCCAGTCAGCATGAATTCTTCTGCCAGGACAGCAAGGTTTTCAGCTCCCACAAGGCGCACATTTACATCACTGGCATACTCGGAAATCAAAGAGCGCGTGTAGTCACGCTGGACAGTACCGGGAGTAGCCAGAACCGACACCTGTCCCGATGCGGTTCGCTCAGCAGCAGGTTTGATCGCAGGCACCGTTCCCACAATTGGAAAATCAAATTGCTTTCGCAAATGTGGCAAGATGATCGTTGAGGCCGTATTGCAGGCGACAATGATCATCGAAGGATCGTACCTCGCCACCAGGTCGTCAAACACATCGGAAAGTCGTACAATCAGCGCCTGCTCTTCCCAACCACCAATTGGAAATGATGCATCGTCAGCGACATAAACAAAACGGTGTTCCGGCATCAGGATGCGCGCCTCGCGCAATACCGAAAGGCCACCAATACCGGAATCGAAGACTAGAATTGTCATGGGTCTAGTTAGGCTATACCAACAAGCCGCCGCAAGCTACGGCTGGGAATTTATGATCAATGATTTGCGGCGACCAAAACTGTTTGACGCGGGCTCCCGACCCCGAGGCTTATTTTCGACGGGCGATGTCATGGGTGGAGACTCTACCGGACGCAACGCTGCAGCCTTGGCCACCAAATCCGTTGAATGATCGAGACTTCCAAGCCTGACCTGGTCGCGTCGATCAACACCGGGTACGGAATGATCCAACGACGCGGCTCGCCCATCCTCTTGCCGTGTGTCGGCAAATATCAGAACCAGTCCGACCAGTGCCGCAGGTATTGCAAAAACAAACTGCTTCATGCCTTCACCAAACCCATAGCTGTCCAGCGCAGCCGGGGCCACATAAGGGGCCGCCCACAGGGCAATAAACAGAAGTCCGGTGACCGTGCCACCACTAAAATCTCTGCTACGTTTCAGGACCAAACAAGCCTGGATCCAAAGGCCGATCATCGAAAACGCCGCCAGGAATGGTGAGGCCTTGAACAGCAGCATGGGTCCGGCCGACACAAGCTCCCACAGACCTGCCCCCGACCGCAAACCCATCAACATCAACAAACCAAGGTTTAGGGACGAAAACAAACTGCTCAACAGCACATAGTTGAGACGCTTCATGCGCCCCAGTGGTGAAAACAACAATTCAAGTGCAAACATGCGCTTCTCCTGAATGGGCAGGAAA
>JBPCWM010000118.1:0-25061 GCA_051009515.1 Rhizobiaceae bacterium
GGAGAGGTCGGAGCGGAAACGCCAGAGTCTTCCGTATTTGAATAATGTATAGACCACGCTCGCAGATGAAGAAAATTTTTCAGGGAACAATGTTATGCCAGATCAAGGAATTGATCCTCAGGTTCAATCACCAATACTGCTAGCAGAGCAGACGCAAATGGATGATGTGAATTTGGATCAAACACAATCAAGTGCGGGATCTGGTACTGGACCTCATGTTGGAGAACAACAGACCTCACCGATGAGCTCCCCACGGGGTGCGGCCCATGGATCTGAATCTGCTGAGATGTCAGACGCAACACTCTATGCAACAGCAACCGGCCATGAATACTGGACAGCACATGAGGCCACGGAGCCGCAGACAGAGAACCTTGCAGATATTCGCCCGGTCCCGAGGGTGGCCATACAGGCATTCTGTGAGACTGATAATTCTGCGCAGACCATCGAGACAGCCGCTCGAGACCGCCGCATGAGCAAGGCTCATGTAAAAGTTCAAATGGGTGGTATCCAAGCGGCAGTAAATTTTTACCAGACAGCGACTACCCCCAACCTGATTTTCGTTGAATCAAAGTTGATTGGCCGCGAACTCATGTCAGAACTGGGCCTTCTGGCCGAAGTTTGTGACGAAGGTACACATGTGGTCGTCATTGGGCACAAGAATGATGTCCAGCTTTACCGTAGCCTCATCTCCGAAGGCGTTGCAGAATATCTTTTTGCCCCGATTTCCATGACAGATGTAATGGAAGTCGTTTCGGACCTCTTTGTGGATCCGGAAACGAATCCTCTTGGGCATACGATTGCTTTTCTGGGGGCGAAGGGAGGTGTTGGATCTTCGACCGTTGCCCACAATGTGGCATGGGCTATTTCAAGCAACTTCGAGAGCGATGTCGTATTGACCGACCTTGACCTCGCTTTTGGAACGGCAAATATCGACTTTGATCAGGATCCGGCGCAGGGCGTGGCAGAAGCCGTCTATTCATCTGACCGGATCGATGAAACCTTCCTCGATAGGCTGCTGGCGAAATGTTCAGACCATCTGAGCCTATTGGCTGCTCCATCTACGCTTGATCGAGAATATGACTTTGATGCCGATGATTTTGCACAGCTCCTAGAAGTTGCACAAAGGGGCACACCAAATGTGATTGTCGATCTTCCTCACACATGGACGGGGTGGGTCAAACAGGTTCTATCCACTGCTGATAAGGTAGTGATCACGGCGACACCTGACCTGGCGAGCTTGCGTAACACCAAAAACTTGGTCGACGTGTTGTCAGAATTGCGCCCCAATGACGACAAACCTCTGCTTGTTCTCAATCAGTGTAACGTGCCTAAACGACCGGAAATATCTGTCGAAGACTTTGTCCAACCATTGGAAATATCGCCAACAATCATACTGTCGTTTGAACCAGCTTTGTTTGGATCGGCGGCCAACAACGGACAAATGATTTCCGAAACAGACGCCAAGAGTGATGCCGCGGCAGCTTTTGAGAATTTAGCACAAGTTTTAACTGGGCGACGTGAAATCGAAGCGCCCAAGAGAAAGTCAGTAGGCTCGCTTCTGTCCATGTTTTCTCTAAAGAAATAAAAATTTTGAATTTGCCTGACCGATCATTTGTAACGGAGTAAGCATCACATGTTTGGAAAACGAGGTGGAACCGAACAGGGCGTAGGTGGCAGATCCCGTTCTAAAAATTCTCTTGCGATGCCTCCAGAGGCATCCGAACTGTCTACTAATGAGCCCATGTCTGCGGCAACATCTCCCCCTAATGTTGAGGAACCTCCTTCCGCGGCACAATCATCGCCATCAGTTGGCGGTCTGTCGTTGCCTCAGCCACTACCCCCAGCGCCGACCGCGCATCCCTCTTCCAGCGCGCGCATTGCGCCGCATGACCTGGATAATGGGCACGTGGTACCAGAGCAGCCTCGGTCATCACTGTCGTCTGCCCCCAAGAAGCTCAAAGCCAAGGGGCCACCCTTGGATCCAGATACGCCAACGAGTATGTCCGAAATTCGTGTGAAGTCTGAGGAATATTACGATCTGAAAACCGAGGTGTTTTCGGCATTGATTGCTACGATCGATCTTTCGCAATTGTCCAAGTTGGATAATGAAGGCGCCCGAGAGGAAATTCGCGATATCGTCAATGATATAATCGCCATCAAATCCATCGTCATGTCGATATCTGAGCAGGAAGAACTGCTTGCTGATATTTGTAACGATGTTCTCGGTTTCGGGCCATTAGAGCCATTGCTTGAGCGTGATGACATTGCTGATATCATGGTCAATGGGGCGAAAAGCACGTTTATCGAAGTCGATGGTAAAACTCAAACAACCAATGTAAGGTTTCGCGACAATGATCAGCTGATGAGTATCTGTCAGCGCATCGTGAGCCAGGTCGGTAGACGAGTTGACGAATCCTCTCCCATATGTGACGCCCGCCTGATGGACGGATCACGTGTTAACGTCATTGCCCCACCTCTGGCACTTGATGGGCCCACGCTGACCATTCGTAAGTTCAAAAAAGACAAATTGACACTTGATCAGCTTGTGGCCTTTGGAGCGATTTCACCAGCGGGAGCTGAGATACTCAAAATCATCGGCCGGGTTCGCTGTAATATTGTCATTTCCGGCGGTACTGGTTCTGGTAAAACTACACTGCTCAACTGCATGACTAACTATATCGATGACGATGAACGGGTCATTACCTGCGAAGATTCAGCCGAACTCCAGTTGCAACAACCCCATGTAGTTCGATTGGAAACTCGACCGCCTAACCTGGAAGGCGAAGGCACTATCACAATGACCGATCTGGTTAAAAATTGCCTTCGTATGCGTCCAGAGCGGATCATCGTGGGTGAGGTGCGTGGTCCTGAAGTTTTTGATCTTTTGCAGGCGATGAATACAGGTCATGATGGGTCCATGGGAACTATCCATGCTAACTCTCCACGTGAATGTCTGTCCCGTATGGAGTCTATGATCGCAATGGGTGGTTTCTCCCTGCCAGCCAAGACGGTGCGTGAAATTATCGTTGGATCAGTTGATATCGTCATTCAGGCCCGCCGCCTGCGCGACGGATCGCGTCGTATTACTCATATTACGGAAATTCTGGGACTCGAAGGCGACGTAATCATTACGCAAGACATTTTCGTCTACAACATTACTGGAGAAGACGAAAATGGAAGGCTGATTGGAAAGCACAAATCCACGGGAGTTGGTAACCCTAAGATGATGGAGCGAGCTCGCTATTACGGTGAAGAAGCACGCCTAACTCAGGCACTTGACGATTCCGAGGACCATGTTGGCCCGTTCTAAGCAGAGCATTACATGTTGGAGAATTTTTGAACCATGATTCTATTGGCGATGATTGGATTGGCTGTATTGACCGTGGGCACCCTTGCCTATGCGCTGATGTACAATTCGATTTCCAACAACAAGAAATCGAGTAGCAGGATAAAAAGCCTTCAGGCAGACAAACAGACCAATGTGAAGAATCAAGTCAAAAAGGTTGACGACAAGCAACGGCGCAAGGCGCGAGAAAATGCACTTAAAAATGTTGAAGAACAGCGGTCATCGGGTAGGAAGGCAAATGCGCCTTCCTTGAGTATGAAGATATCTCAGGCAGGTATGACGCTCTCGATGCGAAATTTCTATATAGTTTCTGCTGTTCTGGCGATTTTTGGGTTTTTGGGAGCCACTGCGGGTGGTGCTCCGCTTCATATCGCGGGTGGTATATCATTTGTATGTGGATTGGGTCTTCCTCGTTTTTTCATCTCGTTTAAACGAGCCCGCCGTTTTCGCGCCTTCACATTGATCTTCCCTAATGCAATTGATGTCATAGTGCGCGGTATTCGTTCAGGGCTGCCGCTCAACGATTGCTTACGAATAATTGCCAATGATGCAGATGAACCTGTGCGTGGTGAGTTTCGCAAGATGATCGAAGCAACTCAAATGGGCATCACCGTTCCGGAAGCTTGCGAACGACTCTACGAAAGCGTGCCAACTCCGGAGACCAATTTTTTCTCAATCGTAATCGCGATTCAGTCTTCTGCTGGTGGCAATCTTTCTGAAGCACTATCCGGCCTGTCCAAGGTGTTGCGCGAGCGACGCAAGATGGCAGACAAGATCCAGGCATTTTCAACGGAGGCGAAGACCTCAGCCATAATTATCGGAGCGTTGCCATTTGTGGTTGCGATAGCAGTCTATTTCACCACACCCGACTATTTAAATCCACTGTGGGAAACGCAGAGCGGCAAAAACGTTTTGATGTTTATCGCGGTTTCTATGACGCTTGGCGTAGGAATCATGAAGAAAATGATCAATTTCAAGTTTTAGTGCATTTGTGAAGTAAGGGCTTATAAATCCATGGTGGCACAACTTACACATCCAGAGTCTATTTTGGCACTGCTTACAGCGGTGGGTGTATTTGCATCTATCATGGTAGTCCTTATGCCCATGATGGCACGGGATAATTTGGGCAATAGAATGAAATCGGTTGCCCTCGAACGTGAAAAACTAAGAGCACGCGAAAGAGCCAAGCTGAGTGTAAGTTCAAGAGAAGGACGTAGGAAACAGGGTGCGAAAAAAAGAGAGCCAGATGCCCTGATCAAATTTATTGTTGAAAAACTTAACCTGCGTAGAGCCCTTGCCGATGAACGTACGGAAATAGAATTGATACAAGCCGGCTTTCGCGGTCAGTCCCCATTGTTCATTTTCTTAGGACTTCGGTTTGGATTGCCTATTCTGTTTGGAGCATTGGCAGCAATTTATTTTTACTTCATCAAAACGCGCGTGCCAGGAGATGAGATGTCGATCAAGCTTTATTGCTTGGGCGCGGCGTTTGCGGGGTTTTATTTGCCATTGTTAGTTGTGCGGCAAATTCTCAAGAAGCGTCAGTTGAGTATTACTCAGGCCTGGCCGGATGCTCTCGACCTTTGTCTAATCTGCGTTGAATCCGGCATGAGCATTGAGGCTTCTTTCCGCAAGGTCGCTGCTGAAATTGGCCCGCAATCCGTGGCATTGGCCGAAGAGCTCATGATCACAACGGCTGAATTGTCGTTCCTGCAGGAACGACGAACGGCCTACGAAAACCTCACCAATCGAACAGGACTTGAATCTGTTAAGAATGTCGTACTTTCGCTGATTCAGTCTGAGAAGTACGGTACGCCTCTTTCAACGGCCCTGCGCGTCCTGAGTCAGGAGAATCGAGATATTCGCATGAACTTGGCTGAGAAAAAGGCGGCATCTTTGCCTCCAAAACTTACTGTTCCGATGATGGTCTGTTTTTTACCCGCACTGTTCTGCGTTATTCTCGGGCCTGCAGCAATCCGAACATTGGCTACCTTTGCAGCACAGTAAGTTGAAAATAGACCAAATGATCGAGACCCGACTGACTCGCCTGTTCGAAATCGAATATCCAATCCTGTCCGCACCCATGGCATTTGCTGCCGGTGGGTCGTTGGCTTCTGCTGTCACGAGGGCAGGTGGACTTGGATTTATTGGCGGTGCCTACGGGGACGCTGAGTGGGTCGAGAATGAATTTTCTGCAGCAGGCAACAATCGGGTCGGCTGCGGTTTCATCACATGGAACCTGACCCAGGCTCTTGGAATCAAACCGAAGCTTCTGGAAAAGGTGCTGGAACGCAAGCCGGCGGCCTTGTTTCTGTCATTTGGAGATCCGTCGACCTATGCTGAACAAATATTGGCTAATGGGACAAAACTGATCTGTCAGGTGCAGACCCTTAATGACGCCAAACACGCCATCAATTGCGGTGCTCACGTGATTGTTGCGCAGGGTGCAGAGGCGGGAGGACATGGACAGAGGCGAGCCACGATGACACTGGTGCCAGAAACTGCAGATCATATCAGCAAATACGCCCCCGAGACCGTGCTTTGTGCAGCGGGAGGCATTGCTGATGGTCGCGGTCTGGCAGCCAGCCTGATGTTGGGTGCCGATGGTGTAGTTATCGGCTCGCGCCTTTGGGCCAGTCGAGAAGCGTTGGTTCATCCCAATATGCATCGAGCGGCCATTGCGGCAACCGGTGATGATACTGTGCGCTCCAGCGTCATGGATATTGCCAGAAAACTGAAGTGGCCCCAGCGCTATACTGCGCGCGTCTTGCAAAATGCTTTCACAAAGAGATGGCATAACGATATCAATGGCTTGCTCAATGTGACAGAACGTGAAGCCACCCTTTGGAAAGAGGCGTGGGACAAGGGCGACATGGACCGGGCAAATACATTTGTTGGCGAGGCAACAGGGTTAATCAAAGAAGTCCTTCCGGCCGGGGAAATCTTGCGTGATATTGTCCGGCAAGCGCAAGAGCGGTTGCGGGCCTATTGAGTTTCACAGGTTGAGCATGACCGTCAATTTATCAGGCCGAGCATGGATTCCAGCCCCTGGGTCGTTACAATGGAAACAGCTGCAGTAACCACGAAATAGAAAGCGGCCTTCCCCATCGGGATCTCAAGTGAAATTCGCAACAGGCGTAGCCCCACAAAAATCAGAACACCAATCCAGAACACGCTAATCAGATCGAGAATCGTGGCCTCACCATCAGCCACAGTACCAGTGTCCAGCGAAAGTCCGAGGACCAGCAGGGGCAGGAAGGCCAAAGAGACAATTGGTGCAGCCCAGTTGTGAACGGTCACCGCAACCGGAAAGTTCTTCTGCTCAATTGGGGTGCGGCAAAGCAGAAATAGGGCAATGAGGGAAGCCGCATAACCGATGAAAGCCACAAACAGCCGACCCAGAATGAAGGTCATCTTGCTCGTTTCGGCGGAAGCTTGTGCAACTTGGCTGTTATAAAGCATTGAAAGCGCGGAGATATCGAGAAGGCCCGCCAGTATGAGGCCGCAAAATGACCACCAGATCCCGCTTGCGCTGAAATCCATCTTCTGACGGCTCGCGCTTCGCCCCATCATGATGTCAAATGCACCAGCAAGATTGTCGAGCAGACCGGGTGCGTTTTGAGACATGCTCAATACTCGCCCGAAGAGCTTCGTGGTGTATCAGCATCTTCGCTGAAAAACCCTTCAATGAACTGACCATAGATCGCGGTCAGTTTTTCCAGATCATCCAAGGCCACACGTTCGTCGATCTGGTGCATGGTTTGCCCAACAAGGCCAAATTCCACCACCGGGCAAACGTCTTTTATGAAGCGGGCATCGGATGTGCCGCCTCCGGTGGACAGTTCAGGAGACTTGCCGGTGATAGTTGTTACGGCTTGCGACAGGGCTGCAATCAGTTTTTTATCGTTGGTGAGGAACACATGGCTGGGGCGCTGGCCATAGTTGACGGTATAATTCACCGGTGGTCTTGGCTGACCATCAACGGGTTTGCGCAATTCATCATCATGTGCCGCCCTGTCCAGGCGGCATTCGATTTCCCGGCAAATGGTATCAGCCGTCCATGTGTCGTTGAATCGAATGTTAAACCGTGCGCTTGCTGTGTGGGGAATTACATTGAAGGCCGGATTTCCGATATCGATCGACGTGACCTCCAGATTTGTCGGCTGAAAAACCTTCGTGCCCTGATCAAATGGCTCGGCAAGCAGTGCGCGGGTCAGTGCCACAATTCCCCTTGCTGGATTGTCTGCCAGATGGGGATAAGCTGAATGCCCCTGAATGCCGGTAATCTCTATGGTTCCGGAGATAGAACCACGGCGTCCAATCTTGATGGCATCACCAATGGTTTCGGGATTAGTGGGTTCTCCAACGACACAGGCGTCAATCTGTTCTCCCTGATCCACCAGCCATTCCAGAATGGCCTTTGTGCCATTGACAGCTGGGCCTTCTTCGTCACCTGTGATCAGAAAGGATAGAGATCCCCTAAGTGGTTTTGCATCGTTGAGATGCGCTTCGACTGCTGCCAGAAAACAGGCAATTCCACCTTTCATATCCACAGCGCCGCGACCGATCATCATGCCGTCGAGAATGGAAGCTTGAAACGGATCACTGGTCCAGGCTGTAGGATCGCCAACGGGAACGACATCAGTATGGCCGGCAAAGCAAAGATTGGGAGATTGGTCGCCCAGTCTTGCATAAAGGTTTTCCACGTCAGGTGTATCCGGCGAAGAGAAGACCTTGCGCTTCACTGTAAAGCCCAGAGCCTTCAGTCTGGATTGCATCACGTCCAGAGCGCCACCCTCCAGAGGCGTGACACTGGGACAGCGAATGAGGTCTTGCAGAATTTGAGCTGCGGGAGAAAGCGTATCGGTTTTTTCGGTCATAAACTGCGTTTACCACGCAAGCAGAACCCGTCAATCAAAGAAGTGGTTTTGTTCGCTCAAAAACTTGCTGTATAACCTATTCATCGGGAGACGCATAATACCCAACCCCGGGTAGAAGCATGACGGTAGGACGTTTGGGCAAGGTGCGCAGGGAAACTGTGAGCTTGTTTTCCCGTAATCGCTCGATGGCAAAATCTTCACCCAGATAGTTCAGGAAACGGGGCAGGGCGTCATAGCTGCGCACATGCATAGGCAACACCAGTGACGAGCGCAGTCGGTCGAGAATTTCCCGTGCGCTCACATGGGTCATTGTCAGTCCGCCATCAACTGCGATCATGACAATATCGAGGCGACCTATCTTGGTATAATGATCTTCACTCAAACGATGGTGCAGATGGCCGAGATGGCCAATACACAGCCCACCGGCTTCGAAGATAAAAATCGAATTACCATCAGGTATGGCCGAAAAGCGCAGGATGTCAGTCGTTACATTGCGGATCAGCACATCGCCAACCATCAAATGGTGCTCTGCAATATTGCCATCAGTTCCCCAGCCCCGCAGAACGTTTTTGATCTTGGGGTCAGGAAAGTCAGTGTAGTGAGATGAATGGGCTTGATTCATCGTCACCACATCGGGGGTTACAGGGTCGGACAGCCAACCTGCAAAATCTGTTGCAATCTTCACACCTTCAGGGCTTTCGATGAGATAGGTCGAGTGGCCCTGATAGGAAATGGTAACATCATATTTGGATGAGGATGCCTGCGTCGAGAAGCTGGCAAAGTGGACCGGCAGGTCTGGTGAATGCAGGTTCTTTGCAACGGCGAAACATGTGCTTGGGATGCGAGGGGCAGTCGTTTGGGCATTGGCCAAGCCGATCGCAACCCATGAAAATACCATGATCCAGAATATCCGTGACATGATTTTGGCACCTCGCAATTGCTACGTCGGAAAACGCAGCCTAACGTGTGCAGGCGTCAAGGCCAATGCGACAAAGTGAAAAGTGATCAGGATTTATCTTCAAAGACCGGAGGGGGACCATAGGCATTGGTCTTCGGCTGGCCCTTGAGTATGCCAAGTAGCACGAGTGGAATAAACAAGAGGCCGGAGAAGAAAAACGCAGCTACCACCAGCAGAAGGGCATAGGTGCCCCGGTGGCCGAGATCGTGAATGCGTTTGTGGCAAGGGGCGTAAATGCAATAGCCGGAGACAAGCACCACGAGGCCAAATATCAACAGCCAGGTTTCGAACAGATCAGACCCTTCTCCAACCGCCAAAACCTGGGACAGGGCAAACCACCAGATGC
Organism: Rhizobiaceae bacterium; assembly: GCA_051009515.1. GTDB lineage: Bacteria > Pseudomonadota > Alphaproteobacteria > Rhizobiales > Rhizobiaceae > Pseudahrensia. The sequence goes on from JBPCWM010000118.1 coordinate 9,531, forward strand.
AGAAGATCAGCGCCATGCTCCAACCATAGGTAGCGCGGCGGATTCTTCCCTGCAGGGAAAACAGTACCCAAAATACCGATTGTGGTCCGCTGCGGTCAGCCACGTTCTTGTCCCCCTGAGTTGAGTGTCCTTTGCGCTGGCCCAGGATGTTCTGTCAGATTTCTAGTCGCGCAACAATTCATTGATGGCGGTCTTGGACCTTGTGCGTTCATCCACCGTCTTCACGATCACGGCACAGTAAAGCCCCGGTCCAGGCTCTCCATTGCCCATGGGCTTGCCCGGCATGGTGCCGGCGACAACCACTGAATAGGGTGGCACTTCTCCATAGGTGACGGAGCCTGTAGCGCGGTCCACAATTTTGGTGGACTGGCCGATGAAGACGCCCATGCCGAGAACTGCACCTTCGCGCACGATGCAGCCTTCAACTACTTCTGAACGCGCTCCGACAAAGCAATTGTCTTCGATGATGACTGGCCCGGCCTGCAATGGTTCCAGAACACCTCCGATGCCCACACCTCCCGACAGATGCACACCTTTGCCGATTTGTGCGCAGGAGCCAACAGTAGCCCAGGTATCAACCATAGTGCCTTCATCCACGAAAGCACCCAAATTGACGAAGGATGGCATCAGCACAACATTCTTGGCGATATGGGCGGAATGGCGCACAACACAATTGGGGACAGCGCGAAAGCCTGCGCTGCGGAACTGGTTTTCACCCCAGTTCTCGAATTTCGAGGGAACCTTGTCCCACCAGGTCGCGTTGCCGGATCCGTTTTTGATTACTTCCATGTCGTTGAGGCGGAAGGACAGAAGAACCGCTTTTTTCAGCCATTGATTGACGGTCCAGTTGCCGTCTGCACCTTGCTCGGCCACCCGCATTGACCCGCTGTCCAGCAGGTTCAGTGCTTCGCCAACAGCATCGCGAATTTCACCCTGCGTTGAAAGGCCGACATTGTCCCGGTCGTCAAAGGCGGTTTCGATTGTTGCTTGGAGGTCTGCGTGGCTCATCGGTAGATATCCTGAAGGCAATGATTTTTTGCCTTTATAACGATGCCGGTTGTTGGAGCAATGGTGAAATGGGGCTTTTATCTTCCTGAAACAGCAAAAATCCGGGCAACCTTTGACGAAGCCTGGTGAGACTTGTATGGGCATGTGTTTCGTCCCATCCGGTCAGGTCTGGAAGCCAAGACATGTCAACCAAGCAATATCCTCCGCCACGCAATCCGCTCAAAGGGTCCCAAAGGGACCGGGAACAGGCCAGAGGGGTTCCCGATACCCCGCAAACGCGTTCGCCAGCCTACAAACTGGCCTTTGACGATCTTGAATTTCTCTGTCGTCCGGAGACCCGCCCGATCCGTTTGCAGCTAGAACTGCTTAAACCGGAAATGCTGCTTGAAGAAGCAGGGATAGTTTCGACAACGGTATTGTTTGGAGGTGCTCGAATTGCCGAACCAGGCAAAGATCCATGGGCAGCGAAAAACGAGATTCAGCGCAAAAATCTCAAGGCTAGCAGCAGGTATTACAATGAAGCGCGGGACTATGCCCGGCTGGCTTCCGAGGCGTCCAAGAAAACGGGCTTCAGTGAGTATGTCGTTGTGACCGGAGGTGGACCAGGTGTCATGGAAGCCGGTTCGCGCGGTGCACTGGATGTAGGTGCTCCAAATATCGGATTAAACATTGTGTTGCCGCACGAGCAGGCGCCAAACGCTTATGTCACCCCTGAATTCAGCTTCAATTTCCACTATTTTGCGATCAGAAAGATGCATTTTTTGATGCGCGCCAGTTCAGTTGCAGTGTTTCCCGGAGGGTTCGGCACGATGGACGAATTCTTTGAAACGCTGACCTTGATCCAGACCGGCCGTATGGAACGGGTGCCGGTTCTCCTGTTTGGCAAAAGCTTCTGGGAACGAGTCATAAATCTTGAGGCCCTTGCCGAAGAGGGTACGATCTCACCCGATGATGTCGAATTGTTCACCGTGGTTGATACAGCTGAAGAGGGCTGGAACATAGTGTCAGATTTTTACGGACTGGAAGACTAGTGCCTGAAGCTACACCAGAAGAGATTGCCCGCGCCGAACGCAAGGGGCTGGCACGCAAGTTCTTTGCAGATGAATGGATTTTTGTTCGCGGAGTTCCCGCAATGAAATTCCTGCCACCGGAGGGCCCGGATGAGGTGGCTTTTGCTGGACGGTCGAACGTGGGCAAATCCTCGTTGATCAATGCGCTGACCGCCAAAAAGGGGTTGGCACGCACATCTAATACGCCTGGTCGAACACAGGAGCTCAATTTCTTCGTACAGGATGGCGAGTTTGAGGAAGGGATTCCGCCGTTGGCTCTGGTGGATATGCCGGGCTACGGGTTTGCCAAGGCTCCGAAATCGGTTGTGGACGCATGGACCAAGCTAATCTTCTCCTATTTACAGGGCCGCTCGACCCTTCGACGGGTCTATGTGCTGATCGATTCACGTCACGGGATCAAGAAAAATGATGAGGAGGTTCTGGACCTGCTAGACAAGGCGGCTGTATCTTATCAGTTGGTACTGACCAAGGCCGACAAAATCAAACCGCCTGCACTGGTCAAATTAAAGGCCGCGACATTGAAGGCTATTGAAAAACGGCCTGCGGCGTTTCCTGAAATCGTCGCAACGTCCAGTGAAAAGGGGTTGGGTGTTGATGATCTCAAGGCAGCGATATTGTTTGCCATTGGAAGGGGATAAGTACGGACCAGCGGCAGAGGTCGCCATCAGGAACCCGGCTAAGAACGGTTTCAGTCGAACGTGACCTTGCCGCGCAGCTTTTTTGTATGACCGCGTTTGACCTTTGAATCTGTGCGTTTCTTGCGGGCGCTGAAACTGGGGCGGGTAGGCTTGCGCTTTGGTGGTGGGGGCTTGGCCGCTTCAGCCAGCAGCGCAATCAGTCTTTGGCGTGCGTCGAGACGATTTTTCTCCTGGCTGCGATAGCGGGTTGCCTGAATGACGATTTCGCCTTCGCTGTTCAAGCGCTGGCCGGCAAGTTTTTCTGCCTTGGCTATGATGTCCCATGGCAGGGTAGCACTGATACGTGGATTATATCGCAACTGAACACCAGTAGCGACCTTGTTGACATTCTGTCCACCCGGGCCGCCGGAATGGATGAACCGTTCAGACAGGTCGCCTTCGAGAATGTAGTGGGTTTGGTAAACTGGAAGTCGCATCTCGGCCATTGCCAACATTTAAACGGCGGGGTTCCGGCTGGCAAATCTTGACTGTGCAATTGACAAGCCGTCGCGCATTTAGAACAAATGGCTGGAATAATTCTGGAGCAAAAAGACAAATCACATGGCAGCCAAGAAGAGAATTGATAAATCCCAACTCAGGTCAAAGCTTTGGTTCGCTAACCCTGACGACTTTGACATGACAGCGCTCTACATAGAGCGCTACATGAACTGGGGCCTGTCGCGTGAAGAGCTTCAGTCGGGCAAGCCAATTATTGGCATCGCGCAATCCGGGTCCGATCTTTCACCTTGCAACCGGCACCATTTGATATTGGCCGAGCGTGTGCGTGAAGGTATACGTGAGGCTGGTGGTATCGCATTTGAATTTCCGGTCCACCCCATTCAGGAAACCGGCAAAAGACCAACCGCCAATCTGGACCGCAACTTGTCCTATCTTGGTCTTGTTGAAACCCTGTTCGGTTATCCGCTGGATGGTGTTGTGCTTACGATCGGCTGTGACAAGACAACACCAGCCATGCTTATGGCGGCTGCTACAGCTAATATTCCCGCGATTGCCCTTTCGGTAGGTCCCATGCTCAACGGCTGGTACAAGGGGCAGCGCACAGGGTCTGGCACGATCAAGTGGCATGCCAAGAAAGAACTGTCCAAGGGTGACATTTCTTATGAGGAATATGCAGATATCGTTGCGTCTTCAGCCCCGTCGCCGGGCTATTGCAATACGATGGGGACAGCCACCACAATGAACTCTCTGGCAGAAGCATTGGGTATGTCGCTGGCCGGATCGGCAGCCATACCCGCCGTTCACAAGGAACGTGCACAAATGGCTTACAAGACTGGCAAACGTATCGTGGATCTGGTCTGGGAAGACGTCAGGCCGTCCAACATCATGACCCGGGAAGCCTTTGAAAACGCCATCGTCATTAATTCTGCCATTGGCGGATCAACAAATGCACCCATTCATCTTAAGGCAATTGCCAATCATCTTGGAGTCCGGCTGGATAATCAGGATTGGGAGGATCTCGGCTGGGACATTCCGCTCATGCTGAACCTGCAGCCCGCAGGAGAATATCTTGGCGAAGATTACCACCATGCAGGTGGGGTGCCTGCCATTGTCAATCAACTGATGGAGGCCGGAAAACTGCCAAACCCCGGCGCTATGACGATTAATGGGAAAACGATTGGTGACAATTGTCAGGGCGCGGAAGTGGCTGATCATAAGGTGATCTGGCCGTTTGAAAAACCGCTTCTGCAGCAAGCCGGATTCCTCAATCTGAAAGGAAATCTGTTTGATACGGCCATCATGAAAACCTCGGTCATATCGGATGAATTCCGTAATCGCTATCTGTCTAACCCGGAAGACCCCAATGCGTTTGAAGGCCGGGCAGTGGTATTCGACGGACGCGAGGATTATCACGCCCGTATCAATGATGATTCCCTGGATATTGATGAATTTACCTTGCTGTTCATTCGTGGTGCAGGTCCGATCGGATATCCCGGTGGTGCGGAAGTGGTCAATATGCAGCCACCGGACGCTTTGCTGAAACGAGGTGTGACTTCGCTGCCTTGTATTGGGGACGGACGTCAATCTGGCACATCGGGCTCCCCTTCAATTCTCAACGCGTCACCAGAAGCCGCTGTTGGCGGTGGGCTGGCCTTGATTGAAACCGGTGACCGTGTGCGAATTGATCTCAACACGCGCGAAGCCAATATTCTTATTTCTGACGAGGAACTGATCAAGCGCAAGGCCGCTGTTGCAGAGAAACTGTCCCATGGTCGCCTGGACTATGTGCCCGACCATCAAACGCCCTGGCAGGAAATTCAGCGCGGTATGGTGGATCAATTCGAAGAGGGCATGGTTTTGAAACCGGCTGTCAAATATCGCGATGTGGGCAAAATCGTTCCGCGAGACAATCACTAGGCAATTCCATGAGGGTGATTGGACCACAATGCACTCTTGGTGAGGGGCCATTATGGCACCCGCAGCGGCAGCGCCTCTATTGGTTTGATATTCCAATAGGGCGTCTGCATGTTTGCAACGCACTTGGAGGACAGCCTCATCAGTGGGATTTCGGTGAAGCGGCCTCGGCCGCCGGCTGGGTGGATTATGAAACGCTTGTTGTGGCAACCGCCAGCGGGTTCCAGCGCTTTGATATTAAAACCGGACGCTGGGACACTCTTGCAGATCTGGAAGCGGAGAACGATAAAACCCGCTCAAATGACGGGCGTATAGGACCCGACGGTTCTTTCTGGCTGGGGACTATGGCCTATGACGCCCGACCTGGTGCTGGAGGATACTATCGTTATCGAAAAGGACGAGTTGAAACCTTGATGGAAAATGTTGGCATACCCAACGCTACCTGCTTTTCACCTGACCGGAAGACCGCCTACCTGGCAGATGGACAACGCGGGATCATATGGCGCTGGTCACTTGATCTGAATTGCAATCCGGTCGGCAATGTCGAGATTCATATCGACTTGCAAGATGTGGAATTCAGCCCTGATGGAGCTGTTTGTGACAGTGAGGGCTATTTGTGGAATGCTCAGTGGAATGCTTCTCGAGTGGCGCGTTATGCTCCCGACGGTAGTTTGGACAGGGTTATAGAGCTGCCAGTAAGCAGACCAACCTGTCCGGCATTTGGTGGAGCTGATTTCAAGACACTTTATGTGACGTCGGCGTCGGAAGGTTTGACCGAGGCCGAACTCGAGCAACAAAAAGATGCTGGTCGAGTATTGAGCTTTGAAGTGGATGTGCCCGGTTTTCCCGAGCATCGTGCCATCACCTGAAGCGATTTCAAAGACTGATATGGTTCAGTTTGGCGTGGCGGATGATGATGTTTTTGTGATCTATAAACTGGATATTTACGATCTACCGGCTATAGATATGCCAAATCTCCTAAAATTTTTCTAAATTTGTTCACTTCGTGTTAACTTGAAATGCGGGAACATAGCCACTCACCACATAGGAGGGTAGCATGAGCGCCGCATCTTCTCATTCACTCAACGAGAGTGCTGTACCAGTACCGGAACAACTGTTTGGTCAACTCACCACGGCAGAACCAATTGACGCTGTTGAAATTGCCAAGAAACTGCCACTTCAAAATCGTGCTCAGCTCGCTGCATTTTGCTATGCACGCCGACATTTGAACCATTTGGGCTTGCTGATCGCCTCAACCTGTGACCGCATGGCCTTGCGTCGTGCCATGGGAACAGCCGGAGACGTCGTATTCCGACAATCCCGAGATGTTGAAAAAACGATTGCTGCTGAGCGAGGCAACCGCAGTACCTCTTCGAAGATCACTCTTGCAACTGCAGCAAATGTTGTTCCGTTAAGGAAGGCTGACACGAGCGAAAGCGATGACGCAAAAGCCGGGTAACGGCCGCGCAGACTGTTGTCAGACAATTGAACTTTCCAAGGCGGCTCTGGTCGCCTTTTTTGTGCTTGTATGCCGAGTTGGTCAGAATTGAGCCATGGGGTGAAGATTCAGGTTTTCTTGCGCTATCGATTCTGTCACAAGCAAAGTGGTGAGCGACCGGGATGCCGTAGGCGGGGTCCTGGAAAATTCTCTACTGGTGGAGCTTCATGATGGCAGACCAATTTGACTTTCGAGCCTGGTCCCACAGGGCAAGTGATTGGGCAGCCGACTATCGCGAAACGCTTGAAAAACAGCCTGTGCGGCCCGTTGTTCAGCCAGGCTCCGTTGCTGACCAGATAGCTGATTCGCCACCCGAAATAGGCGAGGCAATGGAGGCCATATTTGCTGATTTTGAAGAAATAATTCCTGCCGGTATGACCCATTGGCAGCATCCTCGCTTTTTTGCGTATTTCCAGTCCAATGCCGCACCAGCGGCCCAGTTGGCCGAGCAACTTGCCACCGCTTTCGCCAGTCAATGCATGCTTTGGCAAACGTCTCCGGCAGCAACCGAGCTTGAAATCAGAATGGTCGACTGGTTGCGGCAGTCACTTGGATTGTCGCCATCCTTCAAAGGTTCGTTTCAGGATACGGCCTCGTCGGCGACCCTGTGCGCAGTTTTGACCATGCGCGAAGTGGCGCTGAATTTCAAAGGCAATCAGGAAGGTCTGTTTGGGCAGCCCCCATTGCGCATATACGCATCCGGACGAACTCATTCCTCGATTGATAAAGCCCTTTGGGTGGCTGGCCTTGGGCAGGATAATCTGGTCAAAATCCCGACTGGGCCCGGCCCTCATTTTCCGATGGACGCGCAAGAGTTGAAGGCCGCCATTGCAAGGGACAAGGCTGCGGGATTTGTCCCGGCAGGAATTGTGATTTGTGTTGGTGGTACGTCCATTGGCGCAACTGATAATGTCAATGAAATCTGCGATATTGCCGGGCAGGAAGGGCTTTATACCCATCTTGACGCGGCTTGGGCTGGCTCCGCCATGATTTGCCCTGAATATCGGTATTTGTGGGAGGGAGTTGATCGAGTCGATTCCATCGTTGTCAATCCACATAAATGGCTTGGTGTGCCCATGGAGTGTTCGTTGCACCTGGTTCGTGATCCGGAATCTCTGGTTCAAACACTGGCAATACAGCCGGAATATCTCAAAACCCATGGCAAGGATGGCATTGTCAATTTTTCAGAATGGTCGGTTCAATTAGGGCGCAGGTTCAGGGCACTGAAAGTCTGGTTCCTGATGCGCAGCTACGGACTGGATGGTTTGCGCCAACGCATTCGCAATCATGTTCATTGGGCAGAGCAACTGGCGGCGCGACTGGCCGCAGAGCCAGACTTCGAGATTGTCACCCAGCCGGTCCTTTCGCTGTTTTCATTCCGACATGTGCCTGAAAGTAGCGCCGATCTTGATGCTCACAATATTGCATTGGTCAATGCTCTCAATGACGATGGACGCATCTATCTCACACAGACTCATCACGAAGGACAATTGGTTATCCGCTTTGTAGCCGGGCAGTTTGACACCACCGAACAGGACATTGAAATCGCCAATCAGGCTATAGTGGAGGTCGCTCGTGGGCTGCAATGAACTCTCCACCGCTTCGATAACCGACAGGCTGGCTCAACTGGGCAGCGCCCGCTGGTCAGTCCATTTTGACGCACGCAGACGCGTTGCTGCCGGGGAAGACATTATTGAACTGACCATTGGTGAACCTGATCTTGCAACACCAGACCACCTTGTTTCTGCGGCTCATCAATCTATGCTGAGCGGACGCACCGGCTATGCCGGTGGACAGGGAGAACCAGTTCTGCTGCGAGCGCTTGCCGAGAAATACTCAAATCGAACTGGCCGGAATGTCACGACCGACAATGTTCTGGCCTTCCCCGGTACACAGGCGGCACTGACAATGTGTATGGTTTCCATGGTTGAAAGTGGTGATGCCGTTCTTGTGCCTGACCCCTATTATGCGACTTATGAATCCGTGGTGCGCGCTGCAGGAGCCGAATTTGTACCCGTTGGAATGAGTGCTGAAAACGGATTCCACCTGACCGTGCAGCAGTTGGAAAATGCATGGATTCCAAATGCCAAAGTGTTGCTCCTGAACTCTCCCCACAATCCTACGGGAGCGGTGTTGGATGAGAAGGAACTTGCCGCCATCGGTGAGTTTTGTCGGGCCAGAAATCTCTGGATTTTGAGTGATGAAGTTTATGAAAGCCTGATCTTCGACAGATCCTTTGCGTCGCCTTTTGACGATTCTGAATTGGCGAAGCGAACCGTCGTTGCCTCTTCCATATCCAAGTCCCACGCGGCGCCCGGCTTTCGATCAGGTTGGGCAATTGGACCAGACTGGTTCATCAAGAAAGCGCAGGCCGTGGCGGAAAGTTTCCTGTTCGGCAGTCAGCCATTTATTGCGGACATGACCGCCCATGCGATCAAGCAGCCAGATGACACGTCTGCACGAATGGTTGATGCTTATCGCAACCGACTCACTATCCTGATGGATGGTTTTGCGGCCTGTCGTCTGGTTGCACCGCTGAAGCCCCATGCGGGTATGTTCATGTTTGTTGATGTGAGTGCAACCGGGCTGGATGGTGCGGATTTTGCCAACAAATTGCTTGATTTTGGTGTGGCAGTCATGCCCGGATCCTCGTTCGGCCGTCAGGCGGATAAATTCATTCGCCTCAGTCTTACGGTTCCAGATGAGCTGTTGCGAGAAGCGGCAGGGCGCATTATTCGTTGTGCCGAATCCGATGGTTCGGATTTGCAATCGAGCTAATTGCGCGGGCTTTCTCTCTGGTGTTCAGTCCGGAAATTGCAGCAATTCCGTATTCTGTAACGACCATGTCAACCAGCGAGCCATCCAGTGTTTTGAAATCAACTTTGTCCACAATAGTGCTTTGTCCTGAATTTCCGACTGTTGAACGCAAGACAATAATGTTGCGCCCGCCCTTTGAGAGGCGCGCGCCCTTAGCAAAATCAGGCAATCCGCCTGGGCAGGACACGATACGCCCGGCGATCCGCTCTGCATTTACATTGCCCTCCAGATCAACTTGCAAAGCACCGTTAATGGCATGAAACCGGTCCAGTTTACCGATAACGCCTGCATCATGGGTTCGCATTATTGGCTGGAAATCCACCTTCGAGTTGCCATCAAGCCATGTGTGAAACGCGGAACTTCCCTGGGCGAGAGTGGTTGTGACCTTGCCTGCTACATTGCCATTCTCCACCAAATGCATCAGCGCATCATTGATTAGCCCGGCATGAACCTTAACGTGTTCCAGATCTACCAGAGCTCGCATGATTGCGTCCGGAGTGGTTCCAATTCCGATTTCCACGACACAGTTTTCCGGCAAGATTGACAGCACGTGCTCAGCAATTTTCCGATCGGTGTTACCCGGCAGTAAAACTGGAAGATCGGGCAGGGCAACGTCCCGTTCCAGCACCGCATTTATTTGAGCAAGTGAGATCTTCGCATTGGTTTTTGGAAGGGATGGATTGATCACGCCAAAGACATACGCTGCCTGATCCAGAAGTTGCGGGATAGCGCACAGGCTGGGACCAAGAGATACATTGCCCTGTGCATCCGGAGTGCTGACCTGCAACACCAAAATGTCTGCGCGACGCTTGCCGTTGGCATATGACAGAGCTTGCTCGTGGAGTGTTTCCCGAATGATTTTGACTTCGCCTGTTGCAACTCCTTGGCGAAGGTGCGGCCCTGGCATGACGGTTTCGACCTTCAACCGGGCCAGCCCGACATAGGGACAGTGTGCGGCAGGCATGAAGGGTTCGATGATCAGCTCTGGCCAGAGATCAACACATTCCACAAGTTGATGGGCAATCAAGGACGGTTCGCAAATGCCCGGATGAAAAACCAGGCGCTTTGCACCCGTTAGGTGATCTGAAATCTGTCTCAGATGGGTGATCGTCCTTGTCACATGGATTCTCGGTCGGGTCACTGTTAATCGTGGTCATTTCCAAATATCCTCTATCGAGGTTCACCGCTACGATCAAACGCAAAGGAGATTGGTTTGACCGAAATTGAGAGCAGTTTTTTCAAGATTGAACGGTTGGGACCGGTGGTCCATCTCGAGATGAACCGGCCAGACAAAGCCAATGGCATGTCTCCTGACTTCTGGTCGGACCTGCCCAATATTGCAGAGCAACTGGGGTCTGACCCATCAGTGCGATGCGTTGTGCTGGCAGGCGCTGGACGGCATTTCTCAGGTGGTATGGACCTTGCGACTTTTGCCGATATCAAAACATTGTTGGAAAAAGAACCCGGGCGAGCAGCTTATGCCTTGCGCGATCTGATTTTGCGGTTGCAGGGCGCACTCTCCAGTCTGGAGAAATTGCGGGTGCCCGTCATAGCAGTGACCCATGGAGCTTGTCTTGGAGGCGGGATCGATCTGATTAGCGCTTGCGACATTCGCATTGCCAGTGCGGAGACGAAATTTGGTATTGAGGAAATACATATTGGCATGGCTGCAGATGTGGGAACACTGCAAAGGCTGCCAAAGCTCATTCCACCTGCAATAGTGAGTGAGCTAGCCTATACCGGGCGGCGTTTTTCAGCAGAAGAAGCGCTGGGTTAGGGCATGGTTAATTCGGTTCACCCGGACAGGGATGCTGCGCTGCAGGCGGCTTTGCAATTGGCGCGCGAGATATCTGACAAGTCACCACTTGCCGTTGCAGGAATAAAACAGGCCATTACCTATGCGCATGACCATAGTGTGGAAGACGGTCTGGAGCAGATTGCGACCTGGAATGGTGGAATGCTGCGCTCCGAAGACCTGCTTTCCGCGCTTGCGGCTCGAATGGCCAAGCAGGAGGTTATATTCAAGGATTTGCTCGAGCGGGAGGCTTAATGCAAGGTTTTGATCAGCCTGCTTCGGACACCTGATGCGCTGCTTGTACTTCCAGGTCCTGAAGCATCAGATCGTATATCTTGGTCAATTGCTGAAACTCAACAGGATCACCGCCTTGGTCAGGATGATTGACCAATGCCTGTTTGCGGAAAGCTGATTTAAGTTCGAGTTCGGAATAAGGTTGAGTGGGATCCATGCCCATGATCTGCATTCTGGCCGATCTGATTTGCGCGATGCGCTGTGCCTGGTCGCGGAGTTTTGCCTGTCTGTCCTGTTCAGCAATTTGCATGGCTTCGTCTTTGCGGCGCTGATCCTGTTCGACCTGCTGTTGAAAGGCGTATTGCTGCTCTTTTCGCATACGGTCTTCTTCACCAAGATCACCCACGCGCAAAAACCTTACACCCATCTCATTGGTCTTGCGCCATGCAACCTTGCAGCGTGCGATCACGTTTTCCGCACGAACGATCAATAGGAAGGAGTCTGCAACTGCTTGGGCATTCATGATACTCAGCCGTGCACCTGATGAGTGGATGTCACGCACGGTACATGCCATTTGCTGATCGCCCCCATCAATCGAGATGCTGGCTGACTTGGTTTTTTCGATCCGTTCTTCACGCCGTTCTACGTGTTTTCTGGGGCCAGTTGGGCGGCCGCGGCGGACTGTTGAATTAAACATTATTCGGCTTTCTGTCTAAATCCTGCCCCTACGTTGCCAGAAGTATCTTAATTGGAGGTTGAACCACCGCTCACCGGGGTGTTGACCCTTGATATGGTAAACAAGTTCTGTAGGGTGCGCGGGACTTTTTAATACGAATTATTTTCGATAGGGGAAATCGATGAAACTGGTGCGTTACGGAAAAGCAGGTCAAGAAAAACCGGGCCTGATAGACGAAGATGGAAATCTGCGAGACCTATCTCGCAAGATCAAGGATGTGTCTGGTGAGTTTATTTCCGACAAATCGCTAAAGATGCTGCGCGAGTTGAACGTCAAGAAATTGAAAAAGGTCGAGGGCCGCCAGAGACTGGGCCCCTGTGTCGGCAATATTGGAAAGTTCCTCTGTATCGGTTTGAACTATACAGATCATGCCGCTGAGACCGGTGCGGACATCCCCGAACATCCGATTTTGTTTTTCAAGGCCAATTCAGCTATCGTTGGTCCTAACGACAATGTCGTGATGCCACGCGGCTCCAAGACCACTGACTGGGAAGTTGAACTCGGTGTGGTGATTGGCCGAAAGGCGAAATATGTAAGCGAGAAAAATGCACTGAAATATGTAGCTGGTTACTGTGTCGTGAACGATGTTTCCGAGCGTACTTTCCAATCCAAGCTCACCGGCCAGTGGACAAAGGGCAAAAGCTGCGACACGTTTGGACCAACCGGCCCGTGGCTTGTGACCCGGGACGAAGTTGGTGACCCTCAGAACCTCGACATGTATCTTGATGTCAACGGAAAGCGGATGCAGACCGGAAATACATCAACCATGATTTTTACTGTGGCGCAGATTATCGAACATTTGTCAGGTCTGATGACGCTTCATCCAGGTGACGTGATTATTACTGGCACTCCTCCAGGAGTTGGTCTTGGTATGAAGCCAAAGCCAAAATTCCTGAAGGTTGGTGACACAATGGAACTCGGCATTGAAAAGCTTGGAGTGCAGAAGCAGAAGGTCAAGCAGGACAAATAATCTGGTATTATATTCCGGTTCGGCCAGTTTGCCTTCTAGTAGAGTATCAGGCAGGTGGCCTGACGCGTGTCAACTACAGAGCTTTTGTTTTGCGGCTTGATATTCATCAACCAGCCTTGCGACAAGATCCGCGGTTGGAACAACTGACTTCACGGCGCCGATGCCCTGACCGGATCCCCAGATATCTTTCCAGGCTTTTGATTTGTCACCGCCAAAATCCATGGTTTTAACGTCCCCTTCTGGCAGGTCGTCAGGGTCCATTCCTGCTGCCTTGACAGATCCCTTGAGATAGTTTCCGTGTACGCCGGTGAACAGGCTGGAATAGACAATGTCGTCTGCGCAGGATGCGGCAATCATTTCCTTGTAGGTGTCCACCGCTCTGGCTTCTTTCGTGGCGATAAAGGCAGAACCGATATAACCCATGTCTGCGCCCATTGCCTGGGCGGCGAGGACAGCATTTCCTGTGGCAATTGAACCGCTCAGAAGTAGTGGACCGTCAAACCAGTCGCGGATTTCCTGGATCAGTGCCAATGGTGACAGGGTTCCCGCATGACCTCCGGCGCCAGCTGCTACGGCGATGAGCCCATCGGCTCCCTTTTCGATAGCCTTGTGGGCAAATCGATTGTTGATAATGTCGTGCAATGTTATGCCGCCATAGGAATGAATGGCATCGTTCAGTTCCGGTCTCGCGCCCAGGGATGTAATGACGATGGGTACTTTGTATTTCACACACATTTCAACGTCGTGCTCCAGCCTGTCATTGGATCGGTGCACGATCTGATTGACGGCAAATGGGGCCGCGGGCTTGTCAGGATGAGCCTTGTTATATGCGTCAAGTGTTTCTGTTATCTCGCTCAGCCATTCATCCAGTTGGGAGGCGGGACGCGCATTCAACGCAGGAAAAGACCCAATGATGCCTGCCTTGCATTGTTCGATGACCAGCGGTGGGTGTGAAATGATAAACAAGGGTGCCGCGATAGCGGGCAAAGTGAGATTGTCTTTTAGAACCGGGGGGAGGGCCAATATCTGCACCGTTCATGATGATGGATGAATCTGGAGCGCACCCTAAATAATCTCTGCATGAGGTCAACACGGCAGTTTGCCTTGCATGATAATTGCAATCTGCAGGTGAAATTGGGAGCAAACAGTCAATACATCACTAAATCGGTTTGCAATTTGGCCTTGTGGGTCTAAAACCACCTTGGAACAGGCGAGGGTTGGAGAAAATCGTGGCCGGATTTGAAAGCCTTATTCGGGGTACGCTGGATAAACATGGGGACACGAGTCCCGAAAATCGAGCAGCCGTTTACAAATCGTCCCGTCAGGCTCTCGAACGTATGTTGGGCCAGAATACAACAATGGATCCTGCCACCAAGAAGCTCCAACGGCAGCGGTTGGAGCAGGCGATCTCTGCAGTTGAAGCAGATTATGGGCCACCTAGAGGAGCGATGGCCTCCGCACCAGCCAGTCCGGCACCTGCGGCCAGCGCTCCTGCCACCCCTACCGCCGTCGCTCCAGCCAACCAAGCACCTGCCGCCAGCCCTTCGGCAACCGCTCCAGTAGCTTCGGCACCGGCCAGCCCCAAGACCGCTCCCCCGGTTCACCCTCAGCGCACAGATCCTCCCTCTGCCGCACCTGTTCAATCACCGCCCCCAACTTCAACTGCACCAGTTGCCGCGCCGAGTCCTGCAGCCACCCCACCCGGTACGGGCATCGGGCAACCGCAATCCGGATCCCCTGCTCCAGAGGTTAAACCAGCCGTTGCCAGCCCTGCTGCTGCTGGGCCAGTGACCGCCGCACCCTCGCCGTCACCTCCATCACCGTCAACACCACCTGCGGCTACGCCCATACGGGTTGAACCCGGGTTTCAGACCCCTCCAATACCTGAACCGCCCCGGGTCGATCCGTTGGCGGGGCTTGAAGATTCAGGAATCGAACCGACCATAATGGAAGACGCCCCCGGGACAGATTTGCCAGAGGGTTTTCCTGATCTGTACAGCGAGCCTGTGGGCCGTGAGCGCAAGCCTTTTGCCAAATTGTTGCTGTGGACGATTATTCTTGTGGGCATGGGGGTCGCCGCCTGGTGGGCGATCAGTTTTGGTCCTGCTCTGTTGCAGCAACAACTGGGCGGCAGTGTTCCAAACCCCGGACAGACAATTGAATCCGGAAGTTTCGTACCGGAGGGTGAGGCCAACTGGGTCAAGGCATTTGATCCAGTTGAGGACACAACCAATATTGACACCGGAGAGCGGGGTACCGCCAATTTGTTCCAGGATGGGGACTCGAGCTTCGTTCGCCTCACATCCAATGCAGGGAGTAGCGACAACAATATTCGTGTCATCATTCCAAAAGG
>JBPCWM010000119.1:0-4208 GCA_051009515.1 Rhizobiaceae bacterium
TCTGACTACTCAGCCGTAGAATTGAGCTGCCGCAAGGGAGAGTTGGTGACTCGGTTGGATGCGACACATGGCTGGACCCTGTGTCAGGCTGAATCTGGAGAACAGGGTTGGTTTCCAGACAATTGCCTGCAGCACGAATAAACGAAAGTATAGATAAGTTGATGTCAGAGTCCGCATTGTATGACAAAATCGGCATAAACTACGCCAACCTGCGCAAACCGGACTCAAGGATTGCAGCAACAATTAATGCAGCTTTGGACACTGCGAAAACCGTGCTGAATGTCGGCGCCGGGGCAGGGTCCTATGAACCAGAAAACAGGGTGGTTACAGCACTTGAACCATCCCTGGAAATGATCCGTCAGCGCTCTGGCTCAACCGCCCATGTGGTGCAGGGCAGCGCAGAGCACCTGCCCTTTGACGACAGGTCGTTTGATGCCGCCATGGCGGTTTTGACAATCCATCACTGGACCGACCAGACCAATGGCGTTGCTGAAATGCAGCGTGTGGCACGTGACAAGCTTGTCTTTCTGACTTTTGACCCGGCATTTCACAGTTTTTGGCTGGCCGACTACTTTCCGGCGCTGATCACTATGGATGAAGCCCAAATGCCACAAATTTCCGATTATCAACGTTGGCTGGGTTCGATTGAGGTAACAGCAGTGCCAATCCCGCAGGATTGCACGGACGGTTTCCTGGCGGGCTACTGGAAACGCCCGCAAGCCTATCTGGATGACCGTGTGCGGGCCGCGATGTCCTCCTTCTGGGCTCTGGACAACGTAGAGCAAGGCCTGGAAGACTTGCGAAGCGATCTGCAAAGTGGAGCATGGAATAAGAAATATGCGCATCTGCAGGAACTGGAAGAACTGGATTGCGGCTATCGTTTGATCGTTGCCGGATGAAATACCGTTCAGGAACGCACGCCACAAACCCACAAACGCAAAATGGTCTGGAGCAGAAGACCAATATCAACAAGTTGCATAAGATATATTATGGAACATTCTTGATACCCACGATCTGGCGATTGTTGTCTGCCATTGGAAATTATGGTCCACGCGAGCCTTTGTCTGTAAGGCATGCCCTGCACATTGCATGATAATCAGATCAACACGTCGTCCATGATCACCATGCCATCAAAGGCAGGCACAACGTTGTCTGGCGTTTCATCCATCACAGTCTGATAATCCAACGGTGTGTGCATATGGGTCAGTACCGCACGCTTTGGTTTCAGCTTTTCAATCCAGTCCAAAGTCTGTTGCAGACTAAAATGGCTTCGGTGCTCGCGATACTGAAGCGCATCAACAATCCACAAGTCCAGATTTTCCAGATATGGCAATGCGCGTTGATCCAATGCGCTCACATCACTTGAATAAGCAATATCGCCAAAGCGGAAACCGAGGGACAAAATGTCACCATGGATCTGCTCAAACGGCACTATCTCAACTGCACCACCTGGTCCGTCAATTGCGAACGCCTGTCCAGCCGAAATGCAGTTTTCCACCAATATGGGCGGATAGCTTGAGCCCGGTGGAGTATTGAAACAATAGCCAAAGGATTCATGCAATTTGACCGAAGTGTGCTTATCCGTCCAGATTTGAACCCGTTCTCGACTGTTGATCACAAATGAACGCAAATCATCTATTCCGTGAATGTGATCAGCATGAGAGTGGGTATAGATGACACCATCTGCTGCGCCAATGCCTGCTGCAAGCATCTGGGTGCGAAAATCCGGACCTGTATCCACGACTACTGTCGTTTTTCCGTCTGGGCCAAATTGCTCGACAAGCAGACAAGCTCTGGACCGCCGGTTCTTCGGGTTGTTCGGATCACACTTGCCCCAGTCGCCTCCAATACGAGGTACACCTGGTGAAGAACCACAGCCGAGAATTGTAAATCGCCTGGAGGTTTTTGACATCAATGGCTACCGGGCGGAGACTGCGGACAAGGTCTGCGGAACCTTGGAAAACAGTCTGAAGAAGTTTTGTGTTGTCGTGTCTCGCACATCCTCAACAGACATCTGCCAGACATCTGCCAGCACGCCGGCCGTATCGGCGACGTAAGCAGGTTCGTTGCGTTTGCCCCGGTTTGGCACTGGTGCCAGATAAGGCGCATCCGTTTCAACCAACACCCGTTCACGCGGCATGTCCCGCGCAATGTCACGGATGTCCTGACTGTTCCTGAAGGTCAAAATCCCGGAAAACGACACGGTCAGCCCCAGTTCTATGCCGCACTCGGCAAGGGCACGCCCGGATGAAAAACAATGCAGAATGGCAGGGAAAGCCCCTGCCCGTGTTTCTTCACTCAATATCTTGATCATGTCATCATCGGCACTGCGGGCATGGATTACCAGTGGCAATCCGGTTTCGCGAGCAGCTTCAATGTGGGTTCTAAACCCCTTGGCCTGCGCATCTCTTGGGGATTTGTCATAGTGATAATCGAGACCGGCCTCGCCAATCGCCACCACCTTTGGATGCTGGGACAGCTCGATCAATTCCGCAGAAGTGACATCCAGCTCTTCATCTGCATTATGTGGATGTGTGCCGACGGAACAGAAAACATCTTCATAACGTTCAGCAATATCAAGAACCTGCTGAAACCTGCGCACACGTGTACAGATGGTGACCATGCGGCCAATGCCTGCGTCACGGGCACGCTGGACAACATCATCAAGCTCTTCGGCGAAATCAGGAAAATCCAGATGGCAGTGGCTGTCGACCAACATGTTCATTGGGTAGATTCCAGATATCTTGGAAATACGCCTTCCGGCTTTTCAATACAAGTTGCCGGATCAAGACGATGGTCTGCGCCAAGGTTTGAAAAACTGCGCTGCCCGGCTGGAATTTTAAGCTGGTCCAGAAGTTTTGATGCACTGCCAGGAATGAAAGCCTGCGCCAGAATGGAAACCTGTCTGACAATTTCCGCTGTGACATACAGGACCGTTTGCATGCGCGCGGGGTCAGTCTTTTTCAGCCCCCATGGTGCCTGCTCATCAAAATACTTGTTGGCCTCGTCAAGCACATTCCAGATCACGTCTAATGCCTCATTGGGTGAGGATGCATCAATCGCAATGCGACATTTGTCCAACATCGCATCCGCCAGTTCCAGCAAGTCCGTGTCCGCCTGGGCCAACTCGTCGGCTCCACCAACTGCACCATCAAGGTTCTTGAAGATCATTGACAGGGAACGCTGTGCGAGATTGCCGTAATTGTTAGCAAGATCGGCATTTGTATGGTTGACGATATCGCTATGGCTATAGCTGCCATCGGAGCCGAAGCGCACCATGCGTTGGCAAAAATAGCGCAATTGATCAACACCATATTCCTCGGCCATGCCAAACGGGCTTTCAACATTGCCCAAAGACTTTGACATCTTCTCACCGTTGCTCAGTAAAAACCCATGCCCAAAGACTTTCCGTGGCACCTCAACACCGGCAGACATTAAAAAGGCCGGCCAGTAAACAGCATGAAAGCGCGTTATGTCCTTGCCGATCACGTGCAGATCAGCCGGCCAGTACTTCCACAAATCGCCATCCGTATCGGGATATCCCCCACCTGTAATGTAGTTTGTCAGTGCATCGACCCAAACATACATGACGTGTTTATCGTCGCCGGGCACTTTAACGCCCCAGTCAAATGTCGTGCGCGAAACGGACAAATCATTGAGACCACCTTTGACAAAACTCACGATTTCGTTTCGGCGGGATTTAGGCAAAATGAAATCTGGCTGTTGTTCATACAGATCAAGCAATTTATCGGCGTAATTCGACAGGCGAAAGAAATAGCTCTCTTCATCCACCCACTCCACAGGCGTTCCCTGAGGACCGACCCGGATCCCGTCATCACCCACTCGCGTCTCATCTTCCTCGTAATAGGCCTCATCACGCACGGAATACCATCCTGAATAAACATCCTTGTAGATGTCGCCATTGGCTTCCATAGCCTTCCAGATCGCCTGACAGGACCGGTGGTGATCTTCATCCGATGTGCGGATGAAGCGGTCATATGAGATATTGAACAGATCGGTCATGTTCTGAAATTCATCGGAATTTCGGTCTGCGAGTTGGCGCGCCGTTATGCCCAGATCCCGTGCGGTCTGCCACATTTTCTGACCATGAACATCAGTTCCGATCTGGAAGCGGGTGTCGTAGCCGTCCAACCGTTTGAAGCGGGCGATCGCATCGGCACAAATGAACTCATAGGCATGGCCAATAT
>JBPCWM010000120.1:0-2523 GCA_051009515.1 Rhizobiaceae bacterium
GTACAGACCACTCCAAGGTGCGACCATCCCACGGATCGCCGGTTTGGTCGCGAAGGTCTTCGCGCGATTTCACGCTTACCAACAATTGTGCGGCCAGTGAAAGAATGCCAAGCAGAATCAGACAGGCGCCGGCGAATGCAACTACCAGCATCGGCTGCCATTCTGCATTTGAATAAGTTTCCATTCGGCGCGGCATGCCCATTAAACCGAGCGCGTAGAGCGGCATGAAAGCCAGCAAGAAACCGATCGTCCAGAACCAGAAAGCACGCCTGCCCCACGTGGCGTCAAGGCAGAAGCCAAATGCCTTAGGGAACCAGTACATGTAACCCGCAAGGTACCCAAACAGCACACCCGGAATGATCATATTATGGAAATGGGCAACGAGGAAAGTCGTGTTATGCGTTGCGAAATTGACTGGTGGTATGGCCAGCAACACGCCGCTCATTCCACCGACCACGAAGAGGCACATGAAACCGATCGTAAAAAGCATAGGTGGTTCAAAGCGAATGCGCCCGCGGTACATCGTAAATAGCCACTCAAAGACCTTCACACCGGTCGGCACCGCTATCACCATCGTAGCGATCCCAAAAATCGCGTTGACGTTTGCGCCTGCTCCCATTGTGAAGAAGTGGTGAAGCCAGACCGTAAAGGACAAAACTGCAATGACGGCTGTGGCGTAAACCAACGACTTGTACCCAAACAGACGCTTTGAAGAAAACGTCGACACCACTTCTGAAAATATGCCGAAAGCAGGCAGGATCAGGATATAGACCTCTGGATGGCCCCAAATCCAGAAAAGGTTCATGTAGTTCATGACATTTCCACCACTGTCGTTGGTAAAGAAATGCATGCCCAATGTCCGGTCCAGCGCCAGCATGGAAGTTGAAACGGTCAAAGCAGGGAAAGCAAATATGATCAGGATGCTGGAACACAGTGCGGTCCATGTGAACAGCGGCATGCGCATCAGCGCCATGCCGGGAGCGCGCTTGCGCAAGATAGTGACTACAAAATTGATCCCGGTCATAGTGGTGCCAACGCCGCTGACCAGAACGGACCAGATCCAGTAGTCCACACCAACTCCAGGAGTAAACGCGACGCCGGAATACGGAGGGTATCCTGTCCAACCTGCAGTGGAGAATTTACCGACTACAAGCGAAATCAACATCAGTCCGGCTCCTGCTGCTGTCAGCCAGAAACTGATTGCGTTCATGACGGGAAATGCCACATCCCTGGCCCCAATCTGAAGCGGTATAATGTAGTTCATCAATCCGGTCACAAACGGCATGGCCATAAAGAAAATCATGATGGTGCCATGGCTGCTGAATATCTGTTCGAAGTGTTCGGGTGGAAGATAACCTTCACTGTTGAGCGACATGGCTTGTTGCAAGCGCATCATAATCGCGTCAACAAAGCCGCGCACCAACATGACCAGCGCAAGGACTATATACATGATCCCGATGCGTTTGTGGTCGGCCGACATCAGCCAATCTACCCAAAGTTTGCGCCAAGCGCCCAACCAGCTAACGACAACCAGAAATCCAAGACCGCCCGCCAGAGTGACCAAAGCACCGCTGAGCGCGACCCAACTATAGAGCGGCAATGCATCCAGACCAAGGCGCCCGAACAATAAAGAGTAGTTTTCAATCATCAATCGATTGCCCGTTTGCCGGTGCCGCGACTAATTCCTGATTGTATTCCGATCCCTTGAAAAACATCAGCCTGCTTCTGAAGAACCCTGGAGGAACAGAGGCAAAATACTGAGCAGGAACGTTGACGCTCGGATGGCTCATCGCGGCAAAGGTGTCGTCACTCAGTACATCGGGGCTTTGTTTGACTTTTTTAACCCAAGCGTCGAATTCAGCCTGGGGCAACGAGCGGGCTTCAAATGTCTGACTGGCAAATCCGTCGCCGGTAAACTGCATGTTGCGCCCCCGCATTGATCCGACGCGATCGGCTTTGAGGTTGAGCTGACTTTCCATGCCGGCCATTGCGTAAATCTGTCCACCCAAATCAGGAATCATAAAAGAGTTCATTGCAACTTCAGAAGTGATCCGAAAAGAAACCGGGTGTCCGACGGGAAAGGCAATCTCATTAATCGTGCCGATGTTGTGCTCAGGATAGATGAAGAGCCATTTCCAATCCAAAGCGATGGCTTCTATAACAAGCGGCTCATGTCCGGGAAGTGGTTCATAAGGATCCAACGCGTGGGTCCTGTCCCAGACCCAAGTGGCTAGAATGGCGATCATGATTGCGGGTATTCCCCAGACCAGGAGCTCTATGATCGGAGCTCGCTCCCACTCAGGTCGATATGAGCCTGTTCCTCCAGACGCTCGATATCGCCATGCAAAAAAAAGGGTCAACAAAATTACAGGCACAACAATAACAAGCATCAGGTAGAATGCCTGCCACATCAGCTCATTTTCAGCTTCGGCGATCGGTCCCGTCAAGACTTACCTCTGGCTTCCTTGTGTCGCTCCATGACGTGCAGGTCAACGGATAATTGTTATAGTTCTGTTGATACTC
>JBPCWM010000121.1:0-5135 GCA_051009515.1 Rhizobiaceae bacterium
TTGTAATTGTCTCCAGTTACGGCGACGTACCTATTGTCGTTGAAGCAATGCGAAACGGTGCATTCGATTTCATCGAAAAACCGGTTGATGTCAACGCACTGCTAAAGACTTTGGCATTGGCCAAAAAACAAATAAACCTGGAACTGGGACAGGGCGTTCCTGCTGCTGAAACGTCAAGACGGCTTGCTTTGCTGACTGATCGCGAACGCGAAGTAATGGACCATCTCATACTAGGCAAAACCAACAAACGGATTGCTGACGAACTTAGTATTAGTCGTCGCACGGTCGAAGTTCACCGCGCACGCCTGCAAAACAAAATGGACGCTCGCAATCTGGCGGATCTAATCCAGTTTGCTCGCTGACAACCGCGAAGTTATCCAATGACCGAGGGGTAACTTTCTCGCTTAATGGCGGCCCAGACCGAAGAGACAATTCCTGATTTGTCCAGACCCGCTCTCTCAATCATGCGTTCCGGTTGCATCTGGTCCATGTAGACATCCGGCATCGTGAGCGTTCTTACCGTCAAACCACCGTCCAAATACCCCTGCGATGCGAGATGATGCAGAACTGTTGCGCCGAAGCCGCCAGTTGATCCTTCTTCAACCACTATTAGTACTTCATGGTTGCGAGCTAACTGACCAATCAATTGCGTATCGATTGGTTTGGCGAATCGCGCATCCACTACAGTAGTGGTCAGACCATGCGCATCCAATTCGTCTGCTGCAGCCATGCAATCCTGCAGCCTAGACCCAAGTGAGAGCAGAGCGACAGAGTTTCCTTCCTTCAGCACTCTTCCCTTGCCGATTTCCAAAATCTGTCCCCGTCGAGGCATCTCGACACCGTATCCATTACCGCGTGGATAACGGAATGAAATCGGCCCTTCGTCAAAGGCACTTGCCGTTGCAACCATGTGTTTTAGCTCAGCCTCGTCAGCTGCACACATGATTGTGAAACCTGGCAGACAGGACAAATAGGCAATGTCGAACGAACCCGCGTGGGTTGAACCATCTGCACCAACGTATCCAGCACGATCAATTGGAAACCGCACCGGCAGGTTCTGGATTGATACGTCGTGCACGATTTGATCATATGCCCGTTGCAGAAATGTGGAATAGATGGCGCAGAATGGCTTATAGCCCTCAGCGGCCATTCCTGCCGCGAATGTCACGGCATGTTGCTCAGCAATCCCAACGTCATAAGTGCGGTCCGGGAAGGAATTTTCAAAAATGTCAATGCCGGTACCACCGGGCATGGCTGCAGTTATCCCAACAATGCGTTCATCATGATGCGCCTCTTGAACCAAGGACTGACCAAAGACCTTGGTAAAGGATGGCAGATTACTGATGGATTTCTTCTGCTCGCCTGTGACCACGTTGAACCGGGACACCGCATGCAACTTGTCGCTGGCGCCCTCGGCTGGTGCATAGCCCTTGCCCTTCTCAGTCTTGACGTGAACCAGGATAGGCCCGTGCTTGGTGTTACGAACATTGCGCAAGATTGAGAGCAAAGTTGGCAGATCATGACCGTCAACGGGACCAACATAATAGAATCCCAGCTCTTCGAACATCGTGCCTTCATTCCAGAAGGACCGGGCAAACTCTTCAGTCTTCCGCGCTTTGTCCGCCAAGAACTCAGGAAGCTTGCGATTGAGTTGTTTTGCTGCCTCGCGCATGGTTCGGTAGGTCCGTCCTGAGACCAGACGTGCGAGATAATGGCTCATTGCTCCCGTAGGGCGTGCGATGGACATGTCATTATCGTTCAAAATGACAATCTGCCGAGCATCCATCCCTCCACTATTATTCATTGCCTCATAAGCCATGCCGGCAGTGATCGAGCCGTCACCAATGACCGAAACAACATTCCGCTCAATACCTTCCAATCGCGCAGCCTCGACCATGCCCAGTCCAGCGGAAATAGAGGTTGACGAATGAGCGGCTCCAAAAGGGTCATACTCGCTCTCAGCGCGCTTGGTAAATCCAGATAAGCCGTCTTCCTGACGCAAAAAACGCATCATCTGACGTCGCTCAGTGAGAATCTTGTGAGGGTAGCACTGATGGCCAACGTCCCAGATCAATCGGTCATGGGGCGTATCAAATACAGCGTGCAGTGCCACAGTCAGCTCGACGACGCCTAAACCAGCACCAAAATGTCCACCGGTCACTGACACGATATCGATCAGCTCTTGACGCAATTCATCTGCCAATTGTGGCAGTTTGCTGTCATGCAGTTCTCGAACATCATAAGGAGATCGAACCCGGTCCAATAGTGGTGTGGTCTGCAACATCGAAAATTCCTTCCGTCTTGGAATTCAAAATCGCCGAATGTGTCATTTTAATTTGACGACAATTTTGTCTATATTATCTGACATTTCTGATGTTTTACAAGTTCAATGATCAAATTAGTGGAATTATTCACCCTCGCGGCGTTTCAATCCGTAGTCCCCAGCCAGCTTCCAGACATGCTTGGGAATCATGTTTTTGACTTTTCCGGGAAGCGCATGACGCAGATGGACAATGGATTCCACCGCCTTCATTTCAACACGAGCACGGGCAAATTCCTGTCCTCGTGGACCAATTCGCGGCATCAACCAAGCAACTATCGGACGAACAAAATCGGGCATAGATCTTAAAGGTAAGCCTCCCGACGAACGTTTTACATTTTTCAGGAAGCCAGCAACATGCGCTTTTCGCTTGCCTCGGCTGCCAACGACCGACGTGGAGATTTCATCTCCTAATAAGGAGAGTAATTCTTCGCCCCTTTCATTGCGAACTATCAGCCATTGTTCCCCCTCGCCTCCCATATATCCGACTGTCACATCAGAGAGGGCGTTGGTATAATCAACACAGGAGCGGCATGTGAGAGGGAAAAAATCTGGAGGCAGTTTGGAAAGTGGCAGCTTGAGGAATGGAATTTCCTGCGTCCGACCATCGTCAAACCGCATCTCCACATGATAATCGGCGCGAAACTCCAGATAGCTAACCTGATCGGGCTTTGAGGTCACCAGTGAAAGAAAAGTATGAAAATTTTCAGTTGTGGTGTTATCGGAACACGGGGTGCCAATCACAAAGAGTCGCTCAAGTCCGTATTCTCTTTCCAGCGCACGTAGCGCATACACCTGACAGGGAATGCCAATCACTCCCAGCCGTTTGTGGCCAGCCGCAAGCGCCGGCTCCATTAGTGCAAGCAGTGGTGCATAGCCCATGCGCATGCCCCGACACTGGTGCATGTCAGCGGCCCGCGTTATTATCATCGGCACCGGGCGCCAGCGGTCTTCTGGATCGGGCTTCATAGTCAAAATGGCGTCCACGGCTCCCGTCTCCAGCAGACGTTCAGCAATCCGCGTTGTAATTCCCGTCCACTGTGCGCCCGGCGCAGGCGGATTGAGGCTTGCTTTTACTATACGCCTGAACGGGCCAAAAAAAGCTTCGTCCGCATGCTTGTCGGGATCTCGATCGCGGCCATGAACGCGTTTTTCAGCAACTTCGTAATCAGGTTTAATAAACTGGCATGCGCGACCACATTTTTGCGGCTCCGAACTTCGCGATATACCGCAATCCGTACACAAGCTGCGTGGCTTGGCAGAATCTAGTCCGTCAAAATGTGGAAATTGCGAATTACCGACCAATATAACTTTTACCCAAGCTAGTGCTGTACATGCCAACCAAAAGTGTCATACAAATTGATTGAATGTCAATTTTACTTTACACATTGTCATGTAATTTCAAAAGACCTTGATGGACCAGCCTTGAAGCCAACTGAACACCCAAATGTTGAAGCGCTACGCCAGTTCAGCGTCGACGGACGCCGTCAACTGATTCAGGCTGAACGTCACGCACGCCCGCCTCTACCAGCGTTGGCGCCAGCAATTGTTCAGCACTTGGTATTCCACAACGACCTAGAAGGATTGGTGGATGAAAGAAGGGCTTGTTTAAATATCTGCACCGCGCTGGGACTCATTCCAAAAGGGGAATTGAACGACCAAATTCAGGCAATGAGTGATAACCTTTCTCTGAAATGGGAAAGGCACACCGAATATTCGTCCTATACCTTAATTGGTCAAAACGTTGGCGATGCCAAATCCTTCACGCTCTGGACAGAGCAGGATATCGGTTGGAAGCATGTGCCAGGTCATCTCTTGGTTTCTCTTTTTATTGGAGTTGAAAGTGAAGAGAATCCGATATGGAGCGATTCTGCCCACTTTCGGTTTGAGAAAATGCCACCACTGTGCTCTTCTAAGGTGATGAGTGGGACTACCGTCATTGAGTCTGACATGCGCATTGGACCGCAAGGTCAGACCCGATTTCTGGTTAGAACCCAAAATGAGGAGCCCACCCGAATAGGGCGGCTATTACAGCGGCTGATTGAAATTGAAAGTTATGGCGCGCTTAGTCTTCTGGCCTGGAAAGATGCCAAAGATATTGGTCCAGTCTTAGGCGAAGCTGAAAGTCGCCTTGGGGATATCACTCGCCGTCTGACTGCTATCGGCGATGAAGCTGACGAAGCAATCCTGTCAGACCTTACCGAACTATCTGCATTTCACGAAGCATCAACCGCTCGCACCCATTTCCGACTAAACGCGTCTCTTGCCTATCACGAGATAGTCGTCCGACGTTTATCCGAGTTGCGGGAAGAACGTATCTCAGAAAGCCAGCGTCTTGCTAACTTTATTCAGCGCAGACTCAACCCCGCAGCTCGGACATATAAAGCCATATTGGTCCGCCAGGAAGAAACGGCAGAACGCATCAACCGCGCTGCACAATTGCTTCGCGGTCGCATTGAAGTTGCCATCGGCAAGCAAAATCAGCAATTGTTAAAATCAATGAATGAACGTGCGGAAGCGCAATACAAGCTGCAGCGCACGGTTGAAGGTTTGTCAGTGGTCGCCATCACATACTATGCTCTTGGAATTCTGACCTATCTTGCCGCAGCAATTGCTGGACAGTTTGAATGGCTTAGCGTGAAGGAAACTGTCGGCTTTTCAGTCCCCTTCGTCCTGCTCACAGTCTGGTTTGGCATTCAAAGGCTAAGGAAATAATATATGTCGTCTACAATCGTTTCCTTTCCGTTTGCCGCCATTGTCGGTCAAGATTCGTTGAAACACGCCTTGATGCTGTCAGCCATCGACCCAAGCCTGG
>JBPCWM010000122.1:0-22730 GCA_051009515.1 Rhizobiaceae bacterium
GTCTGCCACCACATCTGCATTTTGACGCCTGCATGGTGGCCATGAAGCAGGGCAAGCATGTGATTTGCGAAAAACCCCTGGTCGGTTCTTTGCGTGACGCAGATATACTGGCACGGGCCTCTGAAGAATACGGCTGCTTGCTCTTCCCCGTATTCCAATATCGATTCGGACCGGCTACCGCAAAACTCAACGCTCTTATCCAGGCCGGTCTTGCCGGAAAACCTCTGGTCGCCAGTATCGAAACTCATTGGGACAGGGGGGCTGATTATTATGCCATTGCGTGGCGTGGGACATGGAAAGGAGAACAGGGAGGTGCTGTGCTGGGCCACGCCATTCACAATCATGATTTGCTTTGCGCCGTGTTCGGCCCTGTCAAACGGCTATGCGCTTTTGGAGCAACGCGTGTAAACCCCATAGAAGTCGAAGACTGTGCGTCCATAACTTTTGAAATGGAAAACGGCGCTTTGGCTACCAGTTCCATAACTCTTGGAGCAGCCTTGAACACGACGCGGCTCAGGTTCTGTTTTGAAAATCTGACAGCACAGAGTGGCGACATTCCCTATGCGCCCGCCGAAGGGGATTGGGTGTTTGCTGCGCGGGGGGCGGTGAGCCAGAACCAGATCGACGAATGCATAGCTGACGTGACAAATCCGCTGTCAGGATTCACGGGATTCTTTTCGGCCATTGCAGACAAGCTTGCAGGTCTGCCAAGCCGGGCAGTTACGATTGCAGACGGACGACGTTCTCTGGAACTCGTATCCGCCATCTATCACTCAATGCGAACGTCGCAGCATTGCACAATGCCACTCAACGACAGCCACCCACTTTATGATGGATGGCTGCCCAAATGGACTTAATCGTCAAAATCATAAACGAAAGCCAAAGTGTTAGTGGCCCAGAAGTCGTCCCGCAGAATCGATGATGCGAAACGCTGCCCTGCTCATGGAATAACCCAAATCTGTGGCCGGAGCCGCGGAATTGCTTACGCGGTGATCGGCCAGAATTGTTGGGCGCAGGATATTGGTCATTGCGAACGGATTCATTGTACAGGTCCTCCCTAATTCGGCAGTTTTGGATGTGGATAAACGAGTAACGAGGCGGCCAGATTTTGCGCTCGCCTCTCCAACAGCAATTAGTGATGAATCAGCTGCATGACGAATGCAAAATTTGCATGTGTGATATGCGTTTTTCAATTGGCTTCGGTCTGCGCGTTGGTGCCAGACGAACTGCTGGAAAAAATGCGATTTTGATCAGAATTAAGGCAAACGAATCAATTTTTCTCACAACAGCAAAATGTCATTTGAATCAAATGTGTGCCGCATATTTGTGCAGAAATTTACTGCTATCGTTCTTTCGGCATAAAAAATTGTGGCCTTTTTGTGTCATAATTGGCCTTTGTGCTGCTTGAGGCCTTGTCAATTAACTCCCGGTTAACCACACTCAACCAACGTCTTGAATCAGGTGCTGCGTTTTTGGGGCGGGAACCAGCAGGGGTTGACGTGATCGGTCTAAGCCACCTTCTCAATCTCTGCGAATGTCGGTGGAGCAGTCAATTGACCGTCTTCATGCGACAAGTTCAACCAGGTTTTGAGATCCGGGGGATGTCATATGGAAATCAAGTCTTGTGAAATCGATGAACAGAAAATCGAGGAGGCGGTTCGTTTCGCAATTTCCAAACAATTTTGTCTTGATGAGCTCTCCAGACTTCTGGTCATGGAGGGGGGTGTCGATCTCGATACTCTTTCAAGAATAATACGTGAAAACCGCAACCATGGTGTCGAGCAACAGACCATCGAGCCGGTCTCCATGCAAAGGTCTGACAAGAATACAACTTTTGCGGAATCCTGGTCTGACCTGCAGAAAGCCAGCTAGGTCAAAGCCAATCTCCCCGGCGATCAGATCCTCATGACGGGGGGCATTCATCGGTTTTGGAACCGGTGGTGGTGCGATGGGCAGATGCATGAAGATGACTCTTGTCGCCCACAAGATGTTCAACCAGATTGTCCACGGCCATGAGCATCTGACTGGCCGCTTCATATTCCGGTGAATTTACGCGCACCGACATGCAAACTGACAAGGCGCCGCGTCGACCGGCCTGAAGGCGGTTGAGCGTTTGTTTCAAATCGAAACTGCTGCGCTTTGGTTTAGTCACACATGATTCTCCCGTATCTATAATAAGAAATTATTCCTAATTACCATACGTAAGCAAGCGCTTTCTTGGATGGTACTTTGCAGGGCCATTTCTGGTGTACTATGAACAAGCTCCAATTAATTGAAACGCATGAGGTTTTGCCGTGAAATCCACGCTGTATGTCGTTCTGGTTTCAACCATTGTGGCCAGCCAGCTTGCCTGGGCGCAGGGTACCGGAGCTGAGGGCTATTTTGAAATACACAATGATACAGACAGCAATGTCGTGGTTGGATTTTATACCAATGATGGTAGTGGCTGGAGTACCAACTGGCTTTCGGATACTCTCAACCCTGGTGAACGGTCCGTTGCACGATTTGATGCACCCAGTGGCAGCTGCGAACAGACCCTTCGAGTTGGCTGGCAAGGCGAAGACCAGGCGCAAGAAGTACTTGATGATCCTATAAGTATCGATATTTGCGACTCCTCAAACGTCTATCTGGGAGATAATGAAATCAACTATGACTAGGCTGAGCGACCAGTTGCGCTGTGACTTTGTCAAGGCACGGGAGTGAGCAAGCGAAGGATCGAATGATTGAACTTGGTCGACACGCAGATATGACCATCGTCAATCGGGAAGGGGGATGAACTCGTCCTGGTCTCCCGGTGGCAATTTGAACCGGCCATGATCCCAGTCACCTGCTGCCCAGGCCTGCTTTGCCTGCTCTATCTTGTCCTTTGACGAGGCAACGAAATTCCACCAGATATAACGCGGTCCGTTCAGCGTCTCTCCGCCGAGCAGCATGATGCGGGCTCCTTCCGGTCCAGCTTTAATGCTGAGATTGTCACCGGGGCGAAACACCATCATTTGACCCGAATGAAATTGGTCGCCAGCAATTTCAATTGACCCTTGGGTGACATAAATCCCTCGGTCTTCATGTTCGTCGGGCAGGGGCAGGCCGACTCCTGGCTCAAGAACTGCGTCTGCATAAAACATTTCGTTGAAAGTCTTGGTTGGGGCTCTTTCACCCCAGGCTGTGCCGAGAATGAGGTGAACCTGCTTGCCCTCCCCTTCCAGAAACGGCAGAGCCGATTCTCCGTGATGTTCAAAGGCAGCGTCTGTCTCTTCAGCATGCTCGGGCAGTGCCACCCAAGTCTGAATGCCAAACAGGCTGCTGGCGCTGCGCCGGGTCTTTTGGCTGGTGCGCTCGGAATGGGTGACGCCATTGCCAGCAATCATCCAGTTGACCTCGCCCGGATAGATCATTTGATCGGTCCCCAGACTGTCCCGGTGCTGAAATTCACCCTTGTACAAAAAGGTCACCGTGGCCAACCCGATATGGGGATGAGGGCGTACATCGATACCCTGATTTGTAATAAACTCTGCAGGTCCCATCTGATCGAAAAACACGAACGGGCCAACCATCTTTCGCTCAATCGTAGGCAACGCGCGGCGCACCTCAAATCCGCCAATATCACGGGCGCGGGGTACAATTATGGTCTCGATGGAATCCATAGTGTCAGTATCCGGGCAGTTGGGTTCCAATGCGGGGTTCCAGCTCATTCCGTTTCCTTCCTGTTCAGGTCAGTACGGGTCTGACCGCTTTTCCATGCCCATACAATTTGTCCAATCTCATATGGGACATCCCTTTGTCGTTCTCAAGACGATCAAAGTGACGCATTGGCGGGTGGATTAATCCGCTGCGGTGTCCAGAGCCACAGCGGGATTTGGAAAAACTTATCCCCGCCCCCCGGTCCCATGGCAGGCTTTGGTTTCAAGTCGGTTATCGGTTCTTGAAGTTGAAGACCGACAGTTTTGTCAAATAATAATAGAGGCATACCGCATGTCGGACGCGAGCAGCAATCTCGGCCTGCCTTATATCATGGCGGCGCAGGCCCAAAAACATGTTACGCACAATGAAGCGATCACCGCGCTGGACACAATCGTTCAACTCGCGGTCGTGACCAGAAACCTGGATGAACCTCCTGCAGGGCCGCTGGAAGGACAACGATACATCGTCTCGGATACCCCATCGGGGGACTGGTCACAGCAAGCTGTGGATATCGCCGCTTATCAGGATGGGAGCTGGCACTTTCACACCCCGCGCGAAGGCTGGCAGGTATGGGTTGAAGATGAGCAATGCATGGTGGTGTTCACTCAGGGTGGATGGACAAATTTGATCGCACAGCCTCCTGCCCCCCAATACGGGTCCACAACTGGTTTGGAGACTGTTGAGGATGAACTGAACCTGAGCGGTGGCTTCATGCAGGCCAATATTCAAATCCCAGATCGGTCAATTGTGTTGGCTGTTTCCGTCAGGGCGGTGACGGAAATCACCGGGGCTACGGCCTTTGAAGTCGGCACAGCTGCCGAAACGACCAAATTTGGCGGCATGCTGGGCACCAATCCCGGTGATACCAATATAGGGGTCATTGGGCCGACTGCCTTTTATGCCAACACGCCACTTCGGATCACGGCCATTGGTGGAGAATTTTTGGAGGGAACGGTCCATCTTGCCCTGCATATCATAAAATGCGGTCCGCCGCTTTCCTGACAGGAGAATTTTACCAATGGATACGCTTTGCATTGAACGCGGCCAATGGGTGCCGTTAAGGATCACATTCTGGGCCGATCTGCAAAAGTCTGAACCTGTTTCCCTTGCGGAAGCGACCGTTAGTATTGTCGATGCCAACCGGCCGGAACTGCTTGCACTGGTGCCCTCGCTGTCCGACGCCGCAATGGGGCTGGTGGACCTGACGATTCCTGAAAACGTATCGCAAACCCTCCATCCCGGAAGGGTTAATTGGTTCAAGCTGGAGGCGCAGTTTGAACATACCAATATCATGACACCGAGAATCTGGATTCGAGCCAATGCCTGAATGCGAACTTGTTACCGTTGAAATTGTCTCACCTTTAACTGGATTGGTCAGTGTCGAGGTGGTTGATCAGACAGCAGGTCGAATTGAGTTTGATGTGCAATCGTCCCCAACCCTCGTCGACGTCATGGTCGGTGGTGTCGGTGGGGCAGGCAATGCCGGCCCGGCTGGTCCGAAAGGCGAACAGGGTGAGAAAGGGGAGAAAGGTGATACAGGCGAGCGAGGGGAGTCTGGTGCACCCGGCGAGAGCGGTGAAATCGGCGCGGGCGGCGAAAGCGGTGAAAGGGGAGAACGGGGGCCAGCAGGTGCTCAGGGTCTGGAAGGACCACGTGGAGAGGTTGGTGAGAAAGGTGACAAGGGTAATCCGGGAGAACCCGGACTGGCTGGTCCACAAAGTCCAATAGGGCCGCAGGGGCCGCAAGGACCACAGGGCCCGAAGGGCGAGCCGGGGGCCGGTGGCGATGGGTCAGGCATGGACGTGGAAGTCGTTGCCGCGATAGCCAGCGGTACAACACTTGGGCATGAACAGAAATTGCTGGCTGAGGCTGGGCAACCGGCAAGGACAGTGCTCGCGGTCGGGTACACAAATACAGGGCGTGTCCAGGGCTGTTCATTGGGTGCGGGAAATGTGGTCACCGTTTACGCAAACGGGGAAGCCTTCAACTCCGACACTGTTTTGTATCGCGAGTTCATGGAACTGGGGGAACCCATCTGTTTCACCGGTTTGACCGCAGGTGCCATTATAACATCCACCCAAGGCTTTTACGGCGTGTCAGAGCAGGTGCAGGGTTCACATGAAGGACCCATGCCGCTTCTGTCCTACGGCTTGGCTTTTACATCCACGTTCTTCTTTGGCTTTCGTTTTTTTGAACAGGGTGAGGGCTATATCCGCATTGTAAATGGACCGTTGTCCAATCGCATATCTCTTCGCGACGGTACTGGTGTCGTGCAGTTGGGCCAGCAGGATCTTCATGCTGAACCGTGGCAGGCCATCACTCTAGTTGGGAATGGAGATAAGGAATATGTCTTGAGCGGCACGGCTCCGATGATGGCTTGTGTTCATGCAAGAATTGATGCGCCGGCATTTTCTGACAGTCGTTTGATCATGCCTTTGACCCATGATGGAATTACATGGCCCAGGTCCGGATATGTGTCAGCACCCTATTTTGACACGAAGGTTGACTGGTATGTCCGCGATGGTGTGAGTGGATCGTTGAACAACGGCCTTGGTGTCTCTCCGGGTTCACCAGTTGATTTTGATGCGTCGCCACCGATTGGGACAGGTGCCAGTGATTCAGACTATGGGCCGGACGGAGCAACCCGACTGCGTGCCGCCGGTTTAGTTTCTGCCTATTCCGGGGCTGATGGTGCAGGGTCGGAGGCCACACCTTTAATGCCAGTTTCGGCAATGGCGCAGGTCATCGCCCAGCCTCTCCACATTGCAGACGATGGTGATGGTGCACGCTCAGGAATCGCAATGGCTTCACCCCATGAATGCGAGGCCACAGTTTTTGAATGGGATGATGGCAGTCAAACCCTCGTGGAAAAATATCAGGTTGCGTTGACCCGTAGCGGCGTGACTCTTTCGCAGCCCCGACATCAGTTTCATCCCGCAAGCGCCGTCATTTCCAACGACACATCTGCTGGAGCAATTGCGCTCAACGGGCCACTTCAGCCCGGTGTCATTGTGTCTTCGGCCCCGATTACAGCCGTTGTGCAAAATGGCGATTTGAGTTTGACCCCCGGTATTCGCTCGCAAAATGGCACAACGACCACGTCAATCATCAACGAAGCTGACGAAGTTCTCATGTTGGGCTGGACACCGTACGACAGGCGCGCACAGATCAGTCGGGACACCAATGGCTTCTTGAGGCGCTGCATAATCGACCAAAACGGAATGACCACATGGCCACTGACCTGAGCAGGCTTCGATTGTGATCCAAGTTGAATTGGCTCCTATGCAAAGGAGGGCGGTCTTGCACAGACTTGATCATAGGTGAACCGCTCAGTGAGCCCTCCTGCATATTCGTATATGTCCAGTGTCGCCTGATAGGCCGCATCGGTAATCTCCACATGCGGGGTCCAATTGCCGAGTTTTTGATAGGTTTCTATACAAGCCGTCAGCACGCTTTCGTCGATATCCGGGAAATAGGGCTTTTGAGCCCGTGCGATTTCGGCAGCACTTTCCTGATTCATATAGATGCGGGTCTTGGCATAGGCACGTGTGAAAGCGCGGGCCATGTCAGAATCCAACCAGTCCCGCATGGCAACAAGGCTTGAAAAACCACACGGACCAACCTTGGGGCCCACCTGCGCGACAATATGTCCAACACCATCAGCTTCCAGTTGTTGCGGGAATGGACCCTGTTGCTGGACATAGTGGCCCGTGCCTTTGCGAAAGGCAGCATCCATATCAGCGGCGCCCCCCACATGGACCGCATTGATCTTGTCAAAATCAATTCCAGCCTTGTGACAGGCATATTTGAACATCGCCAGTGGTTGGCCGCCACCAAACAGGATGACGTCCGCTCCTTCAAGATTTTTCCATTCAAAATCTGGTTCATCTTGCCGACCAGTTAGAAAAAATCCATCCATTTCATTAACTTGGGCAAAATGAGCATAATCCGGCTGAATGCCCTTGGACAAAGGTGTGAAGCTTTGGCTGAGGGCTGATTGCACCACATGTGCACTGCCGTCTTCAAGGGCTGCGATGGCAGAGATTCCCGGTTGTGAAACCGACCAGTCCCCCTGCAGACCTTCTTCATTTAAAAAGCCACCGGACATGGTAGCGATCAGGGGCGAATAAAACGCGGAGAAGAGTGTGAATTGGATATTGATGGTTTCCATGTATGCCTTGCCGGTGGTTCGATTGCGGTTTTCAGAACCAACCTAGCCAATATTTGCTACGATACTCAACGTCTGATTTTTGCAACGCGGCTTGACCTTGCCCATTCCTCCGCTACCATCTTGGTTCGCAAACCAATGGGAGAAACTTTATGAAATTGCGTAACACAGTTCTGGGCGCAGTAGCGCTTGGCATGACTGCCTTGACCTCGACAGCTTCGATGGCAGCAGATATTCCCTGCTCAACCGCAAAGTTGATTGTACCGTGGGCGCCGGGTGGTGGAACTCACATCATTTTTTCAATTTTTGAAGAAGAAATGAACAAAATGGACGGCCCGAAAATTCAGGTTGTCACGATCAGTGGACAAGGCGGCAACAAGGGCGCCAAGGAAGCTCTTAAAGCCAAGGCTGATGGTTGCACACTGTTTGCCATTCACCAAAGCGCTATTGTG
The DNA here is from genome assembly GCA_051009515.1 of Rhizobiaceae bacterium. Taxonomy (GTDB): domain Bacteria; phylum Pseudomonadota; class Alphaproteobacteria; order Rhizobiales; family Rhizobiaceae; genus Pseudahrensia. Next base: position 8,302 of record JBPCWM010000122.1, read on the forward strand.
AGCTACCTCGCAGGCCGCGTTGATTTCACATGGGATGCCTTCGACATGGTGGCTCAGGTGACCTCCACTCCGGAAGTGGTGGGTGCCGCAGCCGATGTTCCATGGAGCGACTTCAACGCCATGATTGCAGACGCCAAGGCCAATCCAAATACAATCCCACTTGGTGCGACTCTTGGATCGACCAGCCAGTTTATGTGGCTGTTGATTGAAGAGCTTAATCCGGGTGCGAAGTTCAAGTATATTCCATTTGACGGAACTGCCCAGCGGGTAACCGCGCTCCTGTCGGGGACGATCAAGCTTGGAACTGTGAACATTCCAACTGCTGAGAAAAACGTTGGTCAGGGCACGTTGAAAGCTCTCGCAGTGGCTGCACCTGAGCGTTTGCCACAATTTCCCGACGTTCCCACTCTCAAGGAACTGGGCACCGACATGACCTATTCTCTGGACCGTGGCATTGTTGCTCCAAAGGGCACGCCGAAAGATGTCATTGAAATGTGGTCAAAGCGTATCAAGGCTGCTGCTGAAAGCCCGGACCTGCTGGCAAAATTGAAGGCCAAGGGTACACCCGTGAACTGGGTTGGGCCTGAAGGCTATGCCGAATGGTTCCAAAAAGAATACAGTGCCCACGAAAAAGTGGCGATCAAGATTGGCATGTTCAAAAAATAAGCGGTAACATCGCGACGGGCCTGGCATTTGACCAAATGCCGGGCCCGTTTTTTATGCAAGGCCAAGTGACAAAGAGCGAACTCAATCATGCGCACTCTCGACCGGGAATCCATCGTATCAATATTCCTGCTGTTGTTTTGTGGCTTTCTGATTTGGGCAGGGCGCCTCATTCGGGACCCGCAATTTGGTGAACTGCCACCGGCGGCCTGGCCGCAAGGTGTCACCTACGTCTTAACGGCTTTTTGCCTGTTCTATTTTTTCCAAAGCATCATGCGCAACCGCGCGGCTCAACCCGCTGATGAACCAGACCCCGAGGTTCAAAAATCGAAAGGTTTGAAAGGCTGGTTTGATTATTACCGTAATCCAATTATTTGTTTTGCGCTTTATTTCGGATTCCTGATCACGCTGCCTTTCTTGGGTACGCTGATTGGTGGCTCGCTGCTTGTGTTTTTGCTGATGACCGTACTGGGAGGGGCAGCTCCGCGACAGCTTGTATTGCACGCTGTGATTGCTGTGTTGAGTGTTGGTGCCATGTGGTCTGTTTTTACATTCGGATTGCGCGTTCTTCTGCCGCGCGGTGAAATCCTGCCCGGCATATGAACGAGTAGACCAAGATGATTATTGAAAACACACTCGCCGCCATTTACGAACTGGCTACGTTCAAAACAATCCTGCTGATGGTTGTGGGGGCCTCTGCCGGATTGATCGCCGGGGCCATACCGGGCTTTACCATCGCCATGGCGGTGGTTCTCACCCTGCCTTTCACATTTGGAATGGAAGCCTCTCAGGGCATTGCCACCATGATTGGCGTTTATGTGGGCGGCCTGTCCGGCGGTCTGATGTCAGGCATTTTGATTGGCATTCCCGGCACCCCGTCTTCGGTGGCCACCACCTTTGATGGTTTCCCCATGGCGCGCAAAGGTGAGCCGGGTTTCGCCCTTGGCCTTGGAGTGTGGTCGTCATTTTTTGGAGGCATTATCTCCACATTGCTGCTGATTGCAGTGGCTCCTCAACTGGCTCGAGTCGGTCTTGAATTCCAGCCGTGGGATTATTTTGCGTTGATCTTTTTTGCCCTCACGGTGACCGCCAGCCTGGCGGGTGAAAATATGATCAAGGGGCTGATTTCCGGTGCTCTTGGCCTGATCATCGCTTCTGTGGGGGAAGATGATATTAACGGCGTCAAGCGCTTTGACTTCGGCAATGACTATCTCGGTGAAGGGTTTGCTTTCCTGCCGGTATTGATTGGCCTGTTCGCCTTTTCGCAATTGATGTCCGACATTCGTGATCAGGGCAATGCGCGCAAGGCACTCAGCGAAATGAAAGATGTCAATATCCGCATCGAACATATGCGGGCGTTGAAAACCATTTTTGCCGACTGGATCAATATTGTCCGTTCTTCATTCATCGGAGTGTTTACCGGGGTGCTACCAGCAGCAGGGTCTTCGATCTCCAATATTCTGGCCTATGATCAGGCAAAGAAAGCCTCTCCCGTTCCTGAAAAATTCGGTACCGGGCATTCCGGTGGCATCATCGCCCCTGAGTCAGCGAATAATGCAACTGCTGGTGGCGCATTGATCACCATGATGGCGCTTGGCATTCCCGGTGACGTGATCACCGCAGTCATGCTGGGTGCGTTGCTGATCCATGACGTTATCCCAAGCCCTGCCTTCATCAGTGAGCAACCGAAAATAGCCTATGCGATTTTCATTGCCTTCTTCTTTGCAAATTTCCTTGTGCTGGCCCTCCAATCTGGAGCCCTGCGAGGTTTCGTGCTCGTCACCAAGGTGCGCATGTACGTATTGGCATCCATCATTCTGGTCTATTGCGGCATTGGGGTCTTCTCGCTGAACAATATCGAAAATGACATGTGGACGCTGGCCGTATTTGGTGTCATTGGCTACATTATGCGGAACCTCAAATTTCCGCTTGCGCCGATGATCCTTGGGGTTGTTCTGGGACCGATTGCGGAACGCTGGTTGTCGCGCTCACTGGCCCTGTCCACCGATATCAGTGAGTTTTTTACCCACCCATGGTCCTTGTTCTTCATCATTGTCAGCGTGTTCTCAATTGCCTTTAGCTGGTATCAGAATGATCGCGGCAAAAAAATCTGGACCCTATGGTATGTGCCGCTCTTCCTGTTGTCGGTGACCATTCCCCTGTTCATGATGGGTGGCTATGTGCGGCCTGTGATTGCGCTGGTACTGATCGGATTTGCAGGAATGATGCTGGCTAAATTGCCAAAGGCAAAGGCTGCCCTGCAAGATCAAGCCTGATCAAGAAGAGCCGGCGCATATCGGATTGAATGGACAAAACTTTTACTGCGGTGGAGTGATGCCTCTAATAATCGACGACGTTTGGGTGTATGGATTGGGGATCAATACAAGCCAGAGCCCGGAATTGCCCAGATGAGTGACCATCCCGCACACGCCAGCAGCTACCATGTTCCCCACGGTGGTTTGCCACCTCAAACTGACCTGTTGACGGGGCGAGCTGTTTTCACTGAGGCCTATGCCGTCATTCCCGCTGGCACGATGAGCGATATAGTGACCAGCAATCTACCGTTTTGGGAGAACACAAGAGCCTGGATTCTGGCCCGCCCTTTGAGCGGTTTTGCTGAAACCTTTTCCCAATATATTGTGGAGGTTGGTCCGGGCGGTGGCAGCGATAACGGGGAGACAGACGAGGCTGCTCAGGCAGTTCTCTTCGTTGTTGATGGCGAACTCAATCTGACGCTGAATGGTGAAGTGCATATTATGGGCCCCGGAGGTTACGCCTATATTCCTCCAGCTTGCAACTGGACGCTAAAAAATACGGGCAAAGGTACGGCTTCGTTCCACTGGATACGTAAAGCCTATGAAGCGGTCGACGGCATAGAGCGGCCGGAACCGTTTGTCACCAGTGATCGCGAGATTGATCCCATTCCGATGCCCGGCACCGAAGGAAAGTGGGCAACCAGCCGCTTTGTTGACCCCTCAGACATGCGTCACGACATGCATGTCAATATTGTAACCTTCCAGCCCGGTGCGATCATTCCATTTGCTGAAACCCATGTAATGGAACACGGATTATACGTGCTGGAAGGCAAGGCGGTCTATCGGCTCAATCAGGACTGGGTTGAGGTGGAGGCAGGCGACTTCATGTGGCTGCGCGCTTTTTGCCCGCAGGCCTGCTACGCGGGTGGACCGGGCAATTTTCGCTACCTGCTTTACAAGGATGTGAATCGTCACCCTAAACTGACCCTGTAACGGGGATCAGCGATCAATCAGGGCCTGAATGACATCATCGCGGTCTATGCGCCCGATCACCTTGTCGCCGTCGCCAACGAACACTGTATTGCCGGTTGCAATCTGCGCCCGCATGACATCCTTGAGGGGGGTTTCCAGCGTGGCCAGCGCGGTTTGACCCAGTTCCTCTACGTCTTCGATCGGCATCGGGTTGACCGGTTTGTCATCTTTGCGGGAGACCATTACCTCGCCCGCGCGCAGAACAGACAGAGGGTTCATATGGGCAACAAATTCAGCCACATAATCACTGGCCGGGTTCACAATGATTTCCTGCGCTGTTCCAAATTGTACAATGCGTCCGCCCTCCATGATGGCAATGCGGTTGCCGATTTTCAAAGCCTCATCGAGATCATGTGAGACAAAAATTATCGTGCGTTTCAAGTGCGATTGAAGTGCCAGAAGGTCGTCCTGCAATTTGTCCCGGATAAGCGGATCAAGTGCGGAAAAAGGTTCATCCATCAACAATATGGGGGCCTCGGTGGCAAAGGCACGCGCAAGACCCACACGCTGTTGCATGCCACCTGACAGTTCCTGGACGCGCCGGTCGGCCCAATCGCTCAGCCCGACAAGATTCAATTGTTCATCTATCGCCTTGTTGCGCTGATCACGAGTAATACCGGAAATCTCCAGGCCAAAACCCACATTTTCGCGCACCGTTCTCCAGGGCAGGAGCCCGAACTGCTGAAATACCATGGCGACACGCTTTTGGCGCAATTCGCGCAGCGTTTTGTTCGTACAGGTTTCCGGGTTGGCGAATGTTTTGAGATCATCATCCATAGCCACCAGGGTCTCACCCCTGATCACAGGGTTGAGGCCGTTGACGGCGCGCAACAGAGTTGATTTACCAGAACCGGACAGGCCCATCAGGACGACAATTTCACCCTGCGAAACATCGAGCGAACAGCCTGCCACGCCTAGCACCTGACTGGTGGCCTCCTGTATCTCGGTGCGGGTCTTACCCTTGTCGATCAGCGGCAGGGCGGATTTGGGGTTATCCCCGAATACAATATCGACATCGCGGAAGCTGACAACATGGTTTTCACTCATGATTTACTCTCCACACGCAACAGGCGGTCGAGCAGAATGGCTACCACTACGATCACGAATCCGGCTTCAAAACCAAGGGAAGTGTTGACCGTGTTCAACGCCCTGACAATGGGCACGCCCAGACCGTCAGCGCCGACAAGTGCGGCAATTACCACCATGGATAGAGACAGCATGATAGTCTGTGTCAGACCGGCCATGATCTGCGGCATTGCTGATGGTAATTCCACTTTCCACAGCAATTGCCGTGATGACGCCCCAAAGGCCTGACCGGCTTCAACCATTTCTTTCGGCGTTGAAGAAATGCCCAATTGCGTGAGCCGAATTGGGGCCGGGATCACAAATATGACCGTTGCCACGAGACCGGGCACCATGCCCAGGCCGAAAAAGATGATGGCGGGAATGAGATATACAAAGGTTGGCAAGGTTTGCATAAGGTCGAGGACTGGTCTTGCAACGGCATAGGCCCTTGGATGATGCGCCAGAAAGATTCCTGCGGGAACGCCTAGCGCCATACACACGATGGCTGAGGCGAGAACCAGAGTCAGTGTCTCTGTGGTTTCTTCCCAATATCCCTGGTTGATAATAAACAGCAGCCCAAGTGCAACGGCGATGACAAGCGGCAAGGACTTTTTCGTCACCCATGCCAACAGACATGCCACCCCCACGACGACGAAGGCCGGGGGCGTTTGCAACAAAAACAGGATTGCTGTGATAACCTGCTCCAGGACGGTTTCCAACGCACTGAAAATGAACTGCGCATTGTCGGTAAGCCAGTCCACCACCGCTTTCGACCATTTGCCGACCGGCAGTTTATGCTCTTCGAGCCACTCCATGTGCCCCCCTGATCAAACTCTTACTACTCAATACCAGTATGCGCAGTGGCTTCCCCTTGCCACTGCGCAATTATTATTCTTGTTGATTACATACCGAGCATGGATTTCACGGCTGCCATGCCGTCACCACCGTCAGCGGTTTTCACACCCTTGATCCAGGCCATGACTGCGTCCGGGTTGCGCTTCATCCACGCTTGCGCCGCCTTGTCTGGATCGGTGCCGTCATTGAGAATGGCGCCCATGATCTCGTTTTCCATAGCGAGGCTGAATTTCAGATTTTTGAGCAATGCGCCGACGTTTTCACATTTCTCGGTATAGCCCTTGGACACATTGGTATAGACGGTTGCACCGCCGAGATTCGGGCCGAAATAGTCATCACCCCCTTCAAGATACGACATCTTGAAATTAGCATTCATTGGATGTGGTTCCCAACCCAGGAACACGATCGGGTCGCCTTTTTTCGTGTTTCTTGCCACCTGTGCGAGCATCCCCGCTTCGGAGGATTCAACCACTTCAAACCCTTTCAGGCCAAAGGCGTCCTTATCGATCATGTCCTGAATCAAACGGTTGCCATCATTGCCAGGCTCAATGCCGTAAATTTTTCCGTCAAGCTTGTCCTTGTTCTTGGCAATATCCGCGAAATTGCCAATGCCCATATCGGCTGCAGCCTTGTTCACGGCCAGCGTGTATTTTGCGCCTTCCAGATTTTCGCGAACAGTCTCGACGCTGCCATCTTCGCGATATTTCTTGATGTCACCTTCCATGGTTGGCATCCAGTTGCCCAAAAAGACATCTACATCGCCTTTGGCCAGCGAAACATACGTTACGGGTACAGACAGGACCTTGATATCTGTCTCATAGCCAAGAGCTTTCAAAACCTCTGTTGTGGCAGCCGTGGTTGCGGTGATGTCTGTCCAGCCTACGTCGGAGAAGCGGACATTTTTACATGATGCATCTTCAGCCAATGCGCTCGTGGTTGTCAGGGCCAGCGTTGCTGTTGCAAAGGCGAGCGTTCTGATCATCTGTTTCATGGGGCAGCGTTCCTTTAATCAAAAAATGAAGGCACACATCCCTTTGGCGGGCTGTGCCGAAGAATTATCGTGCCATGAACCGCCAGCCGTTCCAAGGCTTCAATTTCAAAAAGAAAACTCCGATTCCAACCCTCACGGAGAGGGTGAATATCTCGTTCGAATCTAATAACCAGTTTACTGCCGTGAGGAGAGCTTTGCATAGAGCCGTGCCGCCGGTGCTGCCGATACTCCATGAAGGAGGGCGCTGATCCAAACAGTATTGACCGCAATATGAAGAATTTCATCGCCAAATTGACCACTTATCCGGTCGACCACCATAAGTGCAAACAGGGCGGTAGCCAGGCCTCTTGGACCGAACCAGCCGAAAAACAACCTTGTGCGGGTCGATGAATCTGTGCCCAGAAGCGACAACCAGATGGCGATCGGTCGCACGATAAACAGGCTGCACAAAATCAATCCCAGTGTAGGGGCATCAAGATGCGGCAGGGCTTCCGGCACCAGAACAAGACCGATAAGCAGAAACGCTGCCCAACTCAGTCCTTGCCCCTCGCTTTCTGTAAATTCGAAGATGAACTTGCAGCGCTTTTCCACCAGATCACCAAAGGCAAGCCCGGCTGCGAAGGCTGCAATGAAGCCGTTACCTCCCACCAGGCCCGCGCCGATATAGGCACCGATGGCCAGTGAAATAGCCCCAACGCCCTCATAGGGATCAGAGGTCATTTTATTGTCTTTGGCCCAAAGCAAGATATGTCCACCAGCATATCCCATGGCAACACCAACGAGCGGTCCCAGCAGCAATTGTTTAGCCCCAAACGTTAGCCAGTTGGCATGACCCAGCTGCATCATATCGGCTGTCACGCTGGCAAAGAGAAGAATGAGAGGAAGCGCCAAGCCGTCATTCAGTCCACTTTCAACGGTTAGCGCCCGGCGTATACGCTCGGGAACCAGTGAGTTGGAAATCACAGGTTGACTGAGGGCTGCATCGGTTGGTGCGAGGATCGCGGCAAGCAGGATGACGGCAACAACCGGCCAGCCAGGAAGAAAGGGAAGGGCAAAGACTGTACCAGCGATCACGCTCAGTGGCAGCCCGATCAGTAACATGCGAAGTGGCCAGACGTGTTTGTGGACGAGGGCCTTCAAATTGGTTTGAGCGGCATCGAGGAACAGCAGAATTATCAATGTGGTCTCTGCGACCAGATGCAGGGCCGGTTCCATTCCAGCTATCGGTAGTAGACCGGATGTCGACAGAAAATAGCCAAAGGCAAGAAACAGGATGGGTGCAGTCAGGATTGTTGATTCAAGGCGCTTTGCCACCATGGCATAACCCAGTGCGAAGGTTGCAATTAGAAATATGCCAATCGCCATTTAACCCCGTTTCACCTTGTAAAAATTGCCAATAGCGACAGGCTACAACTTAAAGCGGCATTGGCAAATCCTGTCTTGTCGCGGGACTTAGTGGTTGTCAGAGGGCTTGCAGTCTCCGGGCCGAGCCATTGGGGTCGGCCCGGCGTACCATGCCGAACAGATCTCTGGGATCGTCCGGGTCGGCCAGCATGTCGAGTTCGACATAATGGCCCGTTGACCCCAGCTGGTCATGAACAAATCGCAGGGCGGAAAAATCCTCTGTGGCAAAGCCCACACTGTCAAACAGGGTGATTTGGTCTGGTGAAGTTCTGCCTGCCATTTGGCCCGAAATGACTTTCCACAATTCGGTGACCGGGTGGTTGTCGTCCAATTGCTGAATTTCGCCCTCAAGGCGAGTTTGGGGCGGATATTCAACAAATATGTCGCTCCGCATCAGAATATCACGATGCAGTTCCGTCTTGCCCGGGCAGTCCCCGCCAATTGCGTTGAGATGCACACCACCACCAACCATATTGTCGGTGAGAATCGTTGCATATTGTTTGTCGGCGGTGCAGGTGGTGATGATATCTGCACCAAACACAGCATCCTGCGATGAGGTGCAGCAGACGATATCCAGACCGCTACTTAAGAGATTTGCAGCTGCCTTTTGCGTCGCCGCAGGGTCCGTGTCGTAAAGCCTGATCTTCTTAATGCCAAGGATCTGCTGAAAGGCCAGGGCCTGAAACTCACATTGGGCACCATTGCCGATCATTGCCATGGTGGATGAGTCGGGTCGAGCCAGGAATTTGGCAGCGATTGCTGACGTGGCAGCTGTGCGCAGAGCTGTCAGCACTGTCATTTCAGACAACAAAATGGGATATCCATTGTCCACGCGAGCCAGCAATCCGAAGGCTGTGACGGTCTGGAACCCGCGCGCCATATTGGCCGGGTGTCCGTTGACATATTTAAAACCGTAGGTGATCCCATCGCTGGTCGGCATGAGTTCGATAACCCCTTCTCGAGAATGAGCCGCAACCCGCGGTGTCTTGTCGAACTGGTCCCAACGCAAGAAATCTGCTTCAATATAGGCGCTGATCTGTTCGATAATCCTGGCGGCACCAATTGTGTTGACGATGCGAATCATGTTGTCGACGCTGACGAAAGGCACCATGGCCAGTTGCGATGGTGCGGGGCCGGATGCTGCTGCTTTGAACTGGATTTGATTGGTCATGAGAAACTCCTTGTGGGGCGGTCCATAACGGTGCGGCCAAACAGGCTGGCACACAGGTCCACCATGAGATTTGCGGTGCGTCCGCGGTCGTCGAGAAATGGGTTGAGTTCCACCAGATCCAGCGAAGTCACCAAGCCGCTATCATGCAGAAGTTCCATGATCAGATGGGCTTCGCGAAAACTCGCCCCGCCCGGTACAGTTGTTCCAACTGCGGGCGCAATTGTGGGTTCCAGAAAATCCACGTCGAGGCTGACATGAAGCGCGCCCCTGGCCGCTTGCACTTTTTCAAGGAAACCGAGCAGTGGTTTGACCACCCCGTTTTCATCCAGTGCCCGCATATCATGCACCTCGATGGGGCAGTTATTCAGCCTTTCTTTTTCGATGCAATCAACGGAGCGTATGCCCATCATGCAGATATGGTTGCCATCTACTGGGGTAGTCAATTTCGGGTAGAGATCTTCAAACCCGTCCATACCTGTGAAATAGGCAACCGGAGTGCCATGCAGGTTGCCGCTGCTGGTTGTTTCCAGTGAATGGAAGTCGGGGTGGGCATCCAGCCAGAGTACAAATTGAGGCCGTCCAACTTCATTGGAAAATCGGCTTACACCTGGAACAGTACCGATAGACAGGCTGTGATCTCCACCAAGAAAAATTGGGACATTGGACTGCTGACAAGCCTGATAGGCGGCACCCTCCATCGACAAAGCCCATCCAACGGTTTCCTCCAGATTGTGAACATTGAGATTTGAAGGCTGACCGCATTGCACAGAGGCGGGGCGAACGTTTCCATGATCGTGAACTGTATGACCAAGGCCCGCAAGCGTATCAGCGATACCGGCTGTGCGAAAAGCGTCCGGTCCCATAATGCACCCAGGCTGGCTAGCTCCCGATTGCACCGGGGCTCCGACAGGTCCGATCGTTTGCAGCATCGCGATCTCCATTTGAATATGGAGACAGAATCGCAACTCAGAATTCGATCATAAAGTTGAAAAATTGATCAAAATAGATGATATTGTGATCAATATGATCATTCATATAAGCAAAAAGGTAGGCCAATGGAGCTGGATCACGCAGATCGAAAGTTGCTGGCCAGTCTGAAACGCGATGGTCGTGCGTCAGTCACCAAACTGGCGATTCATCTTGGCTTGTCGCGGGCAACGGTCAAGGCGCGGCTGGAAAAGCTGGTAAAATCAGGCGTGATTGAGCGGTTCACAATTCAGCTGGATCCAGCGCTGGACATGGACATCATCAGGGCCGTGATGATGATTGAGCTGGAAGGAACGATGACCCGGTCTGTGACCCGTACACTCAAACACATGGATGCCATTGTTGCCCTGCACACGACCAATGGAACCTGGGATCTGGTAGCTCATATCGAAACCTCCAACCTGCCCGAATTTGATCAGGCCCTGCGCAAAGTGCGTGAGATAAAAGGAGTGCTTAACAGCGAAACCAGCCTGTTGTTGAACACGGCGTAATTGCGTTGCTATCAATTGGCCGGTTCAGTCTCTGTTCTCGACCAGATTATCCAGCCAGTCCGGATCCATCTCCGGCACGGAGGACAAGAGCAGCTTGGTATAATCGGGGAAGGGCGGTTCGAGAATTTTGCTTTTCAAACCCTGCTCCACAACTGCCCCCTGGAACATCACCACGATTTCATCGGATATGGCCGTCACCACTGCAATATCGTGGGTGATGAAGAGGTAGGTGATGCCGAAGTCTTTTTGCAACCGAAGCAGGAGCTTCAAAATACCTTCCTGCACGATTTGGTCGAGCGCGGAGGTGACCTCATCGCAGATGATGATTTCAGGTTCTGCTGCCAGCGCCCGTGCTATACAGATGCGTTGCTTTTGGCCACCAGACAGTTCGCTCGGCAAGCGGTCCATGAAACTGTCATCGAGTTCGATCATTTCGAGCAACTCGACAATGCGGTCTTCACGCTGCCTGCCGCTCATATTGTGATAGAACTCAAGCGGTCGCCCGATAATTTCCGCCACCGTCTGCTTGGGATTCATCGCAGTGTCGGCCATTTGGTAGATCATCTGAATGCGCCGTAACTGATCCTTGCTGCGGTCTTTAAGCGCATTCGGCAGGGCTTCGCCGTTGAATTCAACACTCCCGGCAGAAGGCGGCAGAAGGCCTGTGATCACCCGGGCAGTGGTTGACTTACCCGAACCTGATTCCCCTACTACGGATACGGTGCGACCACGCGGAATATTGATTGAAACATCGTGCAGAACCTTGACCGAATTGCCATAAGCGGCATCTACATTCTTGATCGACAGGGCAATATCTTCGGACGGACTTTCTTCCTTGTGAAGGGCGCGCACTGACCAAAGCGACTTGGTATAATCCTCTTCGGGCTGGGCGAGCATTTTGCGGGTTTCAGCCTCTTCGACTTCTTCGCCGTAGCGCAAGACCTTGATGAAGTCGGCCATTTGCGCAACCACCGCAAGATCATGGGTAATGTAGATGGCTGCTGTGTTGAAACGCTCAACAATATCGCGCATGGCGAACAACACTTCCACCTGTGTTGTAACATCAAGCGCAGTGGTAGGTTCGTCAAAAATGATCAGGTCCGGTCTTGGCGACATCGCCATGGCGGTCATGATCCTTTGCAATTGGCCACCGGATACCTGATGCGGGTAGCGAGTGCCGATATTATCCGGGTCCGGTAATTGCAGTGACTCATAAAGGCCGACCGCATCTGCCTTGGCCTCGGCCTCACTGCTGATATTCTTTTCAACTGTTGCCTCAACGGTCTGATCAATCAGCCTGTGGGCCGGGTTGAAGGACGCTGCAGCCGATTGCGCCACATAGGCGATGCGGGAACCCCATAGCTTGCGTTTTTCAGATTCAGTGGCGGCCATCAAATCGATGCCATCAAACATGATGGAGCCGGATTTCAACCTGCAGCCCGGCTGGGCATAGCCCATTGCGGCCTTGCCAAGGGTAGATTTGCCAGCACCGGATTCACCGATCAGCCCCATAACCTCACCACGTTTAAGCGTCAGGTTCACTCCCTTGACGATATCGTGCCAACGCTCATCGCTGAATCCATCAATTTCAACATTGCGCATTTCAAGGAGCAGGTCGCCTTTTTCTCCGCGCTCTTCGTTATCAGTGGTCATCACGCAATCCACTTGTCTTGTGCAGGAACCAGTCCACCACGAAATTCACAGCAACAGTAAGCAGCGCCACGGCCCCCGCAGGCAAAAGCGAGGGCAGAGCCAGTTTCCAGTCATAGGCCACATATTGGATAAAGCGCGATCCGTCGCGCACCATCGACCCCCAGTCGGCCGTTGGCGGTTGAATGCCAAGACCGAGGAAGGACAAAGACGCAATGGTCAGGAACACAAACGAGAACCGCAGCCCGAATTCGGCCACCAGAGGAGGCATGATATTGGGCAGGATTTCCTTGCGCATCACCCAGCCCATACCTTCACCGCGCAACCGGGCGGCTTCCACATAGTCCATCACAACGACATTGGCAGCGACAGAGCGGGTGAGACGGAAAACGCGGGTGGAATCCAAAACGGCAATGATCAGGATCAGCGAGGCGATGGACGATCCAAATATGCTCAAAAGCATCAGTGCGAAAATCAGGCTCGGAATGGACATCAAGACGTCAACACCGCGACTGAGCAATTGATCAAGCCAGGACCGGTTGATCGCTGCAACCAGTCCCAATGATCCACCGATCAGGAATGACAGAAGCGTGGTCACCAGTGCAATGCCAATCGTATTGCGTGCGCCATAGATCATACGGGTAAGAACATCGCGCCCGATCTGGTCGGTGCCAAAGAAATGTGCGGGATCGCCTCCGAGCATTGCCCAGGGTTCATCGGCTTTGGCAAAGATTTCCGCTTCGCCATACGGTGCCAGAAATGGCCCTAAGACAGCAGCGAAGACATAAAACGCAATGACGATCATGCCAAACCAGGCTGATATCGGTGCCTTTTTCAGGGCAATCCACATGCGCTGGCCGCGGGTGCGCCTGACACGGACCTGTCCAACTTCGCCTGCGGCGGAATATGTATTTGGATCTTCGGTCATCTGGGGTGGAGCAATCTTGGGTTGGTTACAATTCCGATAATGTCAGCCAGCAGATTGAGCAGGATATAGGTGGCTGCAAAAATCAGGGCACAGCCCTGGGCAACCGGAATATCGCGTGAACTTACCGAATCCACCATCAACTGACCAATGCCCGGATAGACAAACACCACTTCCACCACAACAACCCCCACAACCAGATAGGCCAGGTTAAAGGCAATCACTGTGGCAATCGGCGCCCACGCATTGGGCAGCGCATGTTTCATGATGACGCGCGCCCGTGAGGCACCTTTCAACTGGGCCATTTCGATATAGGGACTGGCCAGAAGGTTGATCAGTGCGGCGCGTGTCATGCGCATCATATGGGCAACGATCACCAGTGTCATGGTTAGTGCCGGCAGGGCAATTTTATAGATTCTCTCTCCCAGATCCATGTCTGGCGTGACATTGGATAGCGTTGGGAAAATCCCGGCAAGGGCCACGATCAACACATAGGCGAGGAAAAATTCGGGAAAGGAAATTGTAGTCAACGTAATTGCATTGACCGAACGGTCATAAAATGAGTTGCGCTTGAGAGCCGCAGTGATGCCCAGGAAAAGTGATAGTGGCACGGCGATCAGTGCGGTGAACCCAGCCAGGAAAAGTGTGTTGGACAGGCGGGGTGCAATCAGTTCCCAAACACTGCGGGATTCATCATTGCCAGAGGCGGCACGACCAGAAAAGGAAGTGCCTAAATCCCCCTGCAGAACGGCACCAATCCAATCAAGGTAGCGCGCCCATGCAGGCTTGTTCAGGCCAAGTTCGCGGCGAAAGGCCTCCACGGTTTCCGGTAATGCGGCCTGTCCCAGAACCTGCTCGCCGAAATCTCCCGGCAGCAAGGCAATGGAGGAGAAAATGATTATCGACACAAAAAAGAGCGTCAACAGACCCAGGCCGAGCC